>JAGQIT010001152.1 GCA_020431135.1 Myxococcales bacterium
TCCACGACGGCTCGGCGGCGACGCTCGAGGAGGTCCTTACGGTGCGCAACCCGGACGATCTCCACGGCGCGACCAGCGGGCTCAGCGAGGCCGAGATCGACGCGCTCGTCGCCTACATGCTGAGCCTCGACGGCGACGTCGACTGAGCCAGCGAGGCCCGCGGGGGGACGCGAACGCGCTCGCGGACGCGCTCGCGCGGCGCGACGGAGAGCGGCGTCTCGGGCGGTGCGCGGTGGTATCCTGCACGCGTGGGCAGGGCATTGGCCTGGGTGGCGGCGTCGCTCCTCTGCGCGTGCTTCAGCGATCCTGGGGTGCTGCCGACGGGGACGACCTCCGCCGAGACGGGGACGACGACCGCGTCGATGACCACCACCACGACCGGCGCGACGACCACCACCACCGGGACGTCGAGCACCACCGACGACACGGCGACGACCCTCGAGACGACGACCACGACGACCACTACGGGCGGCGACGAGGCGACGATCTGCGGGCTCCCCCTCAATGCTTGGGCGATCGGCGAGGTCGAGATCCTCGCCGAGCTCAACTCCGACTCCGCCGAGGCCAACCCCGTGCTCACCGAGGACGAGCTGACGCTCCTCTTCACGAGCACCCGCGACAGCGAGCAGCCCGATCTCTACCGCGCCAGCCGCCCGGCGATCGGCGAGCCCTTCGAGCCGCCCGTGAAGCTCGACGCCCTCGGGCTCAACTCGGCGCTCCGCGAGTCGCGGGCGCTCCTCCTCGACGGCGGCCTCACCGTCTACTACGGCAGCGAGCGCGCCGGCGGCCTCGGAAACATCGATCACTGGGTGGCGACGCGGCCGAGCCTCGACGTGCCCTTCGCCGACTTCGTCAACCTGACGGAGATCAACACCGCGGACGGCGAGTACGACGCCTTCCTCTCCGACGATCGCCTGCGCCTCTACTACAACCTGTCCGTAGGATCCGTGTCGACGATCCGCGTCGCCGAGCGGCCGAGCCTCGGCGAGCCGTTCGCCCAGCCGGAGCTCGTCGGCGGCCTCGAGAGCGAGACCAGCTTCGATCTCAGCCCGTGGCTGGTCGCCGACGAGCGCCTCCTCTTCTTCGCCTCGCGCCGGACCGCGAACATCGACATCTACGTGGCGCAGCGCGCCGCGGTCGGGCTCCCCTTCGACGCGCCGGCCCCGGTCGCGGCGCTCAACAGCGACGCCAACGACTCGGAGGTCTCGCTGTCGCCGAGCGGCTGCGAGGTCTTCTTCAACTCCGAGCGCAACACGACGCCCGGCAAGTGGAACCTCTACCGGGCGACGATCGTCGCGTCGCCGTAGGGCGCGCGCGGATCGCTACTCGCTCTCCCCCTCGCCGACGGGCTCGGGGTTGAGCGTCGACAGGCGCTTGCGGCTGTGGTCGTAGGTGATCGGCGCCTCGTTGCGCAGGAGGTCGACGATGTACGCGGCCTCGGCGACGCTGATCCCCGAGAGCGTGTCCGCGCCGCCCCCCTCGTAGTAGAAGTTGATCGTCGACGTCCCCGTGATGTTGTGGAAGACGGCGTAGCTCGACACTCTCTTTCGGGCCATGGTGGCTCCTCCTTCGCGTCGTAGCGTGGCCGGATCCGCGGCGCGGCGGGGCGCCCAGTGTCCGCACTTGTTGCGCCTGTGCGCGGATGTGCGCGGGCTGGCGGCGGTCGTCCCTGCGCGCGCAGTGCAGTAGAGTTGCCCTGTCGTGAGCGCAACGCGGACGCGCATCGCGGTGGTCGCCGTGCCGCTGCTCCTCTACCTGGCGTCCCTCGTTCTCCCGGTCGTCAACGACATCAAGGGGGCCTACGCGCTCCTCGGCGGCTTCTTCGCGTTCATCCTCCGCGACGCCTGGGGGGCGGTCTGGCTCGCCAATTTCGCCTTCGCGGCGGCGATCATCCTCACCTTCGCGCGGCCTCGGCTCGCGCGCTGGCTCGCCCTCGCCGCGGTCGCGGTCGCGTCGCCTTCCTTCACGATCCACACGATCATCGCCAACGAGGGCGGGGGGACGACGCGAGCGACGCTGAGCGTCGGCTTCTATCTGTGGTACGCGGCGTTCGTCGCCCTCACGGCGCTCCTCTTCGCCGCCGGGAGGGCGCTGAGATCACCCGACGACGCGCCCGCGCAGGCGCGGCACCCCGAGGGGCAGCGCGGATAAACGTCGTCTCCGCGGGGCGCCCGGCGATCCTCGCGCTGACGCAGAGGTCCGCGGCTGGTAGGATCGCCGGCGATGTCGACCGACGCTCGCAGTGAAGAGGACTACGGCCTCGCCGAGGCATTCCAGGCCCACGATCCATACCCCGCCTACGCGCGGATCCGCGACGAGGCGCCGACCCACTACAACCCCCTCGTCCAGGGCTGGGTGATCACGCGCTACGCCGACGTCGCGGCGGCCTTCCGCCACCCGGCGCTCTCCGCCAATCGGATGGCCGCCTACGCCAAGGTCCTGCCGCCGCCGCTCCTCGCCAAGGTCGAGCCGCTGATCCGCAACCTCTCGTCGTGGATCCTGATGATGGACCCGCCCGGGCAGTCGCGGATCCGCAGCCTCCTCGGCGCCGCCTTCACCCCGCGCTTCGTCGCGGCGATGCGCGAGCGAATCGCCGCGATCGTCGACGATCTGGTCGACAGCGTCGCCGATCGCGAGGGCTTCGACCTCATCGAGGCGATCGCCTACCCGCTGCCGGTGCGCGTGATCGGCGACATGCTCGGCCTGCCGCCCGAGGATCACGACCGCCTCAAGGCCTGGTCGGACGCCCTCGCCACCTTCCTCGGCGTCGCGCGCATCGATCCGGCGGTGGTCGCCCGCGCGGTCCAGTCGATCGTCGAGATGGAGGCCTACTTCAACCAGGTGATCGCCGCGCGCCGGGCCGACCCCGGCGACGATCTGGTGTCGCTGATGGTCGCCGCGCACGACGACGAGGGCCGCCTCAGCGATCAGGAGCTGGTGTCGAGCTGCTGCATGATCCTCTTCGGCGGCCACGAGACGACGACCAACCTGATCGGCAACGGCATGTACCTGCTCCTGCGCCACCCCGAGCAGGCCGAGCGCCTGCGCGAGGACCCGTCGCTCATCGACACCGCGATCGAGGAGATCCTGCGCTACGAAGCGCCGGTCCAGCGCATGGGGCGGATCAGCGTCGGCCCCGTCGAGCTCGGCGACGCGACGATCCCGCCGATGCAGCGGGTCTACATGGTGATGGCGGCGGCCAACCGCGACCCGGCCGAGTTCGCCGACGCCGACAGCTTCGACGTCGGCCGCAAGGGCAGCCGCCACCTCAGCCTCGGGGTCGGCGTCCACTACTGCCTCGGCGCGGCGCTCGGTCGCCTCGAGGGCAAGCTGGCGATCCCGGCGCTCCTCGAGCGCTTCCCCGACCTCACCCTCGACCCCGACGACCCGCCGGAGTGGATGGACAACATCACGATCCGCGGCTTCGAGAAGCTCCCGGTCCGAACCGGCAAGGCGTCGGCGGCGAGCTAGGCGCGTTCGCAGCGATCGAGGCCGCAGGGCAGCTCGGCGGCCTCACAGCCGTAGCAATAGCAGAAGTCCAGCGCATCCTCGCTTGCCCTCATCGACCCAGATCGCGCCGCTGAGACCTGCAGTACGACCCGGTGCAGCGGCGTCTCGTCGGAGCAATCTCGACCGACGACGGCTGCGGGGGGTTCGTCTCGCGCCCTCGTATGATCTCGCCGCGACCGGCGCCCACGCGACGCATCGTGGGTCGAGAGGCCTCCGCAGCGTCTCACGCTCTCGGTGCGCGGATGGCGATCCTGACGCCATCGACATGTCTGTTAGACCAGGGCCTATTCCACATGTCGAGAGGACTGAGCGGCGCCCATGAGCGAGGGCGAGGAGCGCACGCGGAGGGAGGGGCCGGCGGTCGGCGGGCTCTCGGACGACGAGGTGCTCGCGCGCCTGCGCGCGATCCCTCGCGTCGGCCGCTTCACGATCGTGCGACCGCTGGGAGAGGGCGGCATGGGCACGGTCTCGGTCGCCTACGACGAGGAGCTCGACCGCAAGGTCGCGCTCAAGATGATCCGCGGCCGCTACGCCGACAGCGCCGAGCTGCGCGAGCGCTTCCTCCGTGAGGCGCGGGCGCTCGCCCGCCTCTCGCACCCGAACGTCGTGACGATCTACGAGGTCGGCGAGGACCTCGGCGCGCCCTTCCTGGCGATGGAGCTGGTCGAGGGGGTCGATCTGCGGACGTGGCTGCGCTCCGGGGAGCGCTCGCGGGCGGCGATCACCCGCGTGATGATCGAGGCCGGGCGCGGCCTCGCGGCGGCCCACGCCGCGGGGATCGTCCACCGCGACTTCAAGCCCCAGAACGTCCTCGTCGCCGACGACGGGCGCCCGCGGGTCGTCGACTTCGGCCTCGCCCGCGAGCTCGCGCCGAGCGGCGCCGCCGACGACGGAGCGGAGGGGGCAGGGCGCCGCCTCACCGTCAACGGGGCGATCCTCGGGACGCCGCCCTACATGCCGCGCGAGCAGCTCTTCGGCCTCGAGGTCGACGCCCGCTGCGACGTCTACGCCTTCGGCGTCACGCTCTACGAGGCGCTCGTCGGGCGCCGGCCCTTCAGCGGCCGGACCCTCGCGGAGCGCCGCAAGGAGGTCGCGTATCCGCCGGCGATCGACACGCGCGGGCTCTCCACGCGCCTCGTCCGGGTGCTCACGCGGGCGCTCGCGGAGGCGCCCGACGAGCGCTACCCGTCGATGGACGCGCTCCT
>JAGQIT010001153.1 GCA_020431135.1 Myxococcales bacterium
TCGAGGCGCTCGCCGGCGGCGAGGGGGTCTCGCGCCGCTACTCGGTGAGCGTCGGCATGGACATGCTCTACGTCGCGCTGCCCTTCACGAGCGGCGACTTCAAGGGGATCGTCCGCGTCGCCCGGCCGCTCTCCGAGGTCGAGGCCGCGGTCTCGCGCCTGCGCCTGGCGCTGATGATCGCCGGCCTCATCGGCCTCGTCGGCGCCGTCGTGATGAGCGCCTTCGCGTCGCACTTCCTGTCGCGGACGCTGCGCTCGCTCGTCCAGGACGCCCGCCTGATGGCCGAGGGCGGGCTGACGCGGCCGCTGCAGATCGCCTCGCAGGACGAGATCGGCGGCCTCGCCGGCTCGATCAACCGCCTCGCCGACGAGCTCGAGTCGACGGTGGCGACGCTGGCGGCCGAGCGCAGCCGCTTCGAGGCGGTCCTCGAGTCGATGGACGAGGCGGTCATCGCCCTCGATCGCGAGCAGCACCTGACGATGGTCAACCGCGCGGCGGTGGCCCTGCTCAGCCTCGCGGTCGGCCGCGGCGGGTCGACGCTGCGCGAGCGCATCCGCATCCCGGCGCTCCACGACCTCGTCGATCGGGCGCTGGCGGGCGAGGCGGAGCGCGCCGAGTTCGAGATCCCCGAGCCGACGCCGCGGCGGATCATGGCCTACGCGAGCCCGCTGCGGAACGCCAGCGGCGCCGTCGTCGTGATGCACGACGTCACCGAGATCCGCCGCCTCGAGACGATCCGCCGCGACTTCGTCGCCAACGTCTCGCACGAGCTGCGGACGCCGGTGAGCATCATCCGCGCCAACTCGGAGACGCTCCTCGACGGCGCCCTCGAGCGCCAGGACATCGCCCGCCGCTTCCTCGACGCGATCCTCCGCAACGCCGATCGCCTGGCCGCGCTGGTCGGCGACCTCCTCGAGATCTCGCGGATCGAGGCCGGCACCTACAACCTCGACTGCGACTCGGTCGAGGTCTCGCCGATCGTCGCCCGGATCTGCGACTCGGTCGAGACCCTGGCCAAGGACAAGAAGATCAAGGTGATCGACGAGGTCGCGCCGGGGACGGTCGTCTGGGCCGATCCGGCGGCGCTCGAGATGGTCCTCCTCAACCTCGTCGACAACGCCGTGAAGTACACGCAGGAGGGCGGGGCGATCGTCGTCGCGTCGCGGGTGATCGACGAGGGGACGGTCCGCCTCGAGGTCCGCGACAACGGGCCGGGGATCGCCCACAAGCACCGGATGCGGATCTTCGAGCGCTTCTATCGCGTCGATCCGGGGCGCTCGCGCGAGGTCGGCGGCACCGGCCTCGGGCTGGCGATCGTCAAGCACCTCGTCGAGGCGATGGACGGGCACGTCGGCGTCGATCCGGTGGTCCCGCGCGGCTCGGCGTTCTGGCTGTCGCTGCCGACGAGCGCCTAGGCGGGGCGGGACGGGCGACGTGGACCTGCGCGGGACGATGCGGCTGGTCGCGCCGGCGGTCGAGCACCGCGACAGCTTCCTGCGCGCGCTGCGTGAGTTCCAGGCGGAGGGCCTGTCGTGGTGGCTCGGGCCGGGCGTCGAGCTCGCGGAGCGGGACTTCGCCGCGTTCGTCGCGGGCAAGCGCGCGGAGGCGCAGCCCCGAGCCGACGGCGCCCCGGCGAAGACCCACCTCTGGGCGATCGCCGAGGGGCGCTTCGTCGGTCGGATCGCGATCTTCCACGGGCTCACCGAGGCGCTCCGGCGCTCCGGCGGCCACATCGGCTACGACACCGTCCCGTCCTGTCGCGGGCGCGGCGTGGCGACCGAGATGCTGCGCCGGGCGCTCCCGGTGGCGCGGGGGCTCGGGCTGCGCGAGGTCCTGATCACCTGCGACGACACGAACGCGGCGTCGATCCGCGTGGTCGAGCGCAACGGCGGGGTGCTCCGCGCGACGAGGTCTCTCGGGGCCGAGCGGCCGCTGAAGCGCTACTACTGGATCACGCTCGCCTAGTCCGCGCCCGCGTCGCGCGGCGGGCTCCAGGGCGGCGCGACGAGGCGGCGGCGGCCGTCGTGCGCCAGGCGGATCCCGGGGACGTCGATCGCCTCGCGATCCCAGAGCTGGCAGGTGACCTGCTTGTGCTTGGTGTCGAGGGCCTCGCAGTAGTTGGTGAACTTGCACCGGCGGATCGCGTCGCCTTGGCCCGTGCGGATCTTGAGGAACCAGTCGGGATCGGCGAGCGACTGGCGGGCGGCGGCGACGATGTCCGCGTCGCCGGCGGCGAGGATCGCCTCGGCCTGGTCGAAGGCGTTGATCCCTCCGGCGGTGACGATCGGCGCGTCGTGGCCGTCGCCGCGGATCGCCGCGCGGATCGCCGCCGCCAGCGGCACGTTGCGGGCGAAGGGGCCGCGCGCGTCGCTGAAGACCGTCGGCATGCACTCGTAGCCGGAGCGGCCGGTGTAGGGGTAGACCGCGTCGCCGACCTTGGGCTGCTTGGCGTCGTCGAACTTGCCGCCCTTGGAGATCGAGATGAAGTCGATGCCGGCGGCGGCGAAGGCCCGGGCGTAGGCGACGGCGTCCTCGGGGGTGCTGCCGCCGTCGATGACCTCGTCGCCGAGCATCCGGCAGCCGACGGCGAAGCCGCGCGCCTGCGCGGCCTGGACCTCGCGGACCGCGGCGAGGACCTCGAGCGGGAGGCGCAGCCGACCCTCGCGCGAGCCGCCGTAGCCGTCGCCGCGATCGTTGGTCCGCGAGAGGAAGGAGGCCATCGTGTAGGCGTGGGC
>JAGQIT010001154.1 GCA_020431135.1 Myxococcales bacterium
CGGCCGGGTGCGCGTCGCCGACTTCGGCCTCGCCTGGACCGGCGCCGAGGTGCCGGACAACGCCCCGACCGAGCGCCGCGCCCTCGACGACGCGACGACCCTCGACGCCGAGGCGCCGCTCACCGAGACCGGCGCGGTGCTCGGGACCCTGGCGTACATGGCCCCCGAGCAGTACCGGGCCTCGGCGCCGTCTGTCGCCGCGGACATCTTCTCATTCTGCGTGTCGCTGCACCGCGCGCTCTACGGTCGCCTCCCCTACGACACGGACTCGCCCGCGCTCTACCGGGCGCGGGCCCTGGCCGGCGAGGTCGTCCCCGCGGGGCGGGGCGCGGCGGTCCCCGGCTGGCTCCGCGCCGTCGTGCTCCGCGGCCTCGCGGTGAAGCCGGAGGAGCGCTGGGGCTCGATGGCGGAGCTCGTCGCGGCGCTCCGACGCCCCGAGGTCGCGCCGCAGAGGCGTCGCGGCGTCCTGCTCGGTGTCGCGGGGCTCGGTGTCGCGGGCGTCGCCCTCGGGCTCGCGCTCGTCGGCGGCGACGCGAGGGAGGGACAGGGCGCCTGCGCGGCGCCGGAGGTCGGGCTCGCCGGGATCTGGGACGGGCCGACCCGTGAGCGCCTCGGTCGGCGGGTGCGGGCGACCTCGGCTCCTGCGGATCCCTCCCGGCTGTGGCGCAGCGTCGATCGGCTCCTCGATCTCTACGCCGATCGCTGGCTCCTCGAGCGGACCCGCGCCTGCCAGGTTGGGAGCAGCGGGGGCGAGGCGCCGCTCGCGGGCCCGCTCGAGTGCCTCGATCGCGGTCGAGAGCAGCTCGCGGCGGTGGTCCAGCAGCTCGATGGCGCGGCGATCGACGCCGAGAGCGCGGTCCTCGCGGTGACCGGGCTGCCGGCGCCGGAGCTGTGCCGTGAGGCCCCGCCGGGGGCGCTCGTGGCGACCGCCGAACCCCACCGCCGACGCCAGGCGTTGGCGGCCGCGAAGGCGATCGCGCGGGCCTCGGCGGACGTCGACGTCGGTCGCCTCGCGGCCGCGCGGAGCGGCGTCGCCGAGACCCTGGAGATCGCGGAGGCGATCGCCTCGCCTGCGCTAGCGGCCGAGGCCGAGCTGACGCGCGGTCGCATCGAGCGGGCGGAGCGTCACAACGACGCCGCGCGGGCGACCCTCGAGCGGGCGCGGGCGCGGATCCACGGCGCCCCTGAGCACCGCGCGCTCGAGCTGCGGGCGCTGATCCAGCTCATCGACGTCGTCGGCGTCGGCCAGGGCGAGCTCACCGAGGCCGAGGCGCTGGCGGTCGAGGCCCGCGCCCTGGCCGATGAACTCGGTGATCCGCCGCTCCTCGAGGCCTACCTCGAGAACAACCTCGCCCGGGTCCTCCGCGCGCACGGCCGCCTCGAGGCGGCGTCGGCCGGCTACCTCGACGCCTACGCGCTCCTCCGCCAGGTGCTCGGTGACTCGGCGCCCGAGACGATCGCCACGCGGGCCAACCTCGGGGTGGTCCAGAGCCTCCTCGGCGAGCCGGAGGCCGTGGCGATCCTCGAGCACGCGCTCGAGCAGCAGCTCTCGGTGCTCGGGGAGGACCACCCGCGGACGCCGGCGATCCTCCGCAACCTCGGCAACGCGCTCGGCCGCCGCGGGGCCTACGTCCGCGCGGAGGCCGTGCTCCGGCGGGCCGCCGAGCTGCGCGCGGCGATAGGCGGCGACAACAGCCCGGAGCTCGCCGGCGACCTCATAAGCCTCGCCCGCGTTCTCCGCGGTCAGGAGCGCCTTGAGGACGCGGACGCGGCGCTGCGTCGGGCGGCGGAGATCTTCGCCGCGGCCGGAGAGCCGCGCTCGAGCGCCCTCGACAGCGAACGGCGGGCGCTCGACGCTGCGCTCGCTCGTGCAGGCGCTGCCTAGCCCGTGGCAGGAGTCCCGCGCCTTCGCTCTCGGGAATCGACGCCGAGCGCTCCGCCGAGCTGCGCAATGCGGCCGGGGCTGAACGACGAGCGCAGCGAGGCCGCGCGGGACCATAGCGAGAGTCCCGCGCCTTCGCTCGCGCTCAGTGACCCTGAGCGCCGAAAGCGCTCTCGGTCGCGGCGAGCTCGGGGCCGAGGAGTTCTGGGATGTCGCGCTCGTCCAAGACGCGCAGGAAAGGGCACTCGGGCACCTCGCCGTGGCCGCACGAGGGACCGCGACATCGCGGCTCGCCTGCGGCCGCAGCTGGGCGCCTTGTCGCCGTCGACGCCAGCATCCGCCGACCTCGATTTTTTTCTCGTCGATGGGGAACCGGCTGCGCCGAACTCCTACTTCTGGAACGAGGCCGCCGTCCGGCGGAGCGCCTTCACGCGCCGTCGGTCCGGCCCCGCTCCGATTTTCAGCCGTTTGCTCAGCATGACGGCCGCTCCGCAAGAGATGTCGATGATCAGCCCGCGCACCATCACCACCGCCTTCGCCCTCTCGCTCGTCGCCTCGTCGACCGCCGCCGCCGATGACGGCGA
>JAGQIT010001155.1 GCA_020431135.1 Myxococcales bacterium
TCAACCTGATCGCCCGCGACTGGCGGCGCCTCGCCGACTTCTACGTGCGCGTCTTCGGCTGCGAGCCCGTGCCGCCGCCGCGGCGCCAGGCCGGCGACTGGCTGAGCCGCGGCACCGGGGTCGTCGACGCCGCCCTCGAGGGCGTCCACCTCCGCCTCCCCGGCGCGGTCGGGGGCGGCCCGACCCTCGAGATCTACACCTACGCGGAGACCCTCGAGCCCGGGGCGCCGGTCGCCGCGAACCGCCGCGGCTACGGTCACCTCGCCTTCGCGGTCGACGACGTCGCGGCGGCGGTCGAGGAGGTCGTCGCCGCCGGCGGAGCGCGCGTCGGCGCGGTCGTCGAGCGCGACGTCGCGGAGGTCGGTCACCTGTGCTTCGTCTACGTCGCGGATCCCGAGGGCAACCTCGTCGAGCTCCAGCACTGGTCGTAGCTGCGCCCGCGGGGCCGGCGATGGCGACTCGGTGATGCGCCGGCGACGGGCCGCTCATCTCACGGCGCTGGACGCAGTCGCGGCCCGCTACGGGGCGTCGAGCGGCGGCGGAAGGGGACGGCAAGGGCAAGAAGTAGCCCCGCAGTCCGCGGCGATGGGCCCGTGTGGCCCGCGGCGACGCCGTTGAACCGGGCGGGCTGCATCTTCGTCGGACTGCCTCGGACGCGCTGCTGCGTGCTCGGGGCGCCGAGAATGTGTCGAACCGGACAGGTTCTCCTGGCGTGCCTGCGAGCGGTCGACCCGCCGCTCGCAGGTCGATTGTACGAAGAGACATGTCTCTTAAGAATGGCGGCGAGAGGGCGGTGTCGAGGGGCTGCGGCGGGGCTGCGGCGGGGTTCGTCTTGGGTCGATGGCGCGCCGAGATCGGCCCGCGGGCGGGCGAGGGCGCCGTCGACCTGCGCTGGCGGCCAGGCGCGATTTCGCCCGCCGTGAGGCGCCGTCGCGGGGCTGGTGGGCGGACCGCGCGATCCGCTCTGAAGCCCGCTCGGCGCCCTCCGGGGCGCCGATATTCAGCCGCGGATGATCCCCCTTAGATAACGCGCCGGGGTTAATCTGGTCGCGCTTGGGGGGCAGCCACGAACCTCGCGGACGCCCCCGCCGAGCACCCTACTTTTGTTACTTTCACGCCCACTGACGCGGATGTCCGCGCGCGCCGAGGTCGAGCCCGCGCGGCCGCGTAAGCGAGCGATCGCTGCGACCTGACTGTCGGCCGGACACGGCCCGCAAACCACGAACCCCCACACCGATCCCGAGGCGCCCGAGCGGGCGCCGCTGTTCGAGAGAGAAAGGAAAGCCCACATGCCCACGCTGACTGAGCCCACGTCGAGAGACGAGATCCTCAAGGCCTTCGCGCCGCTGCTGCGCAAGTTTGAATCCGAGGTCGCGAAGGTCGCGACGAAGGCCGAGGCCGCCCAAGAGGCCGCCGACCGCGAGGTCAGCGAGCGCGCCGCGGGCTACACCGTCGAGGGGATCATCAAGGGCCTCGCGGAGCTGCAGCTGAGCTTCGGCAAGGCGGTCGAGGAGCTCTCGGGTCGCGTCGAGGGCGAGCAGGTCAAGCTCGGCGAGCTCCGCCGGGCGATCCAGGTCGAGCGCCGCAACCACACCAAGATCCACAACACCCGCGTCGCCGCCGACGCGCTCGAGATCCTCAAGCAGGATCACGCGCGCGCGGTCGAGGGGTTCGAGGCCGAGGCCGCGGACAGCCGCGCCAAGCTCGACAAGGAGATCGCCGACAAGCGCGACGAGTGGGCCCGCGAGGCCGCCGCCCAGGAGGAGGCGAACGCGGAGTACGAGGCCACCCTCGCCAAGGAGCGCAAGCAGGCCGAGGAGGACCACCTCTACGAGGTCCAGCGCCAGACCAAGATCGAGGCCGACGACCAGACTGAGCGCCGCCGCGCCGTCGAGCGCGAGCTCGCCGACAGCGAGGCCGCGAAGGAGAAGGACTGGGGCGCCCGCGAGAAGGTTCTCGCCGCGAACGCCGACGAGATCGCCAAGCTCAAGGACGAGGTCGCCGGCTACGACGCGGCGATCGAGGAAGAGAGCAAGAAGGCCCGCGAGGCGGCGATCGCCCAGGTCAACCGCGAGGCCAAGCACGAGGCCGAGCTCCTCAGCCGCGAGGTCGCGGCGAACATTGAGGTCTTCGAGATCAAGATCGCGTCCCTCGAGTCGACGATCACCGAGCAGCGCTCGGAGATCGACAAGCTCTCGCAGCAGCTCTCCGAGGCGCTCGCGCAGTCGCAGAAGCTCGCCCATCGGGCGATGGAGGGGAAGGGCGCCTGAGCGAGGCGCCGCCGCAACTAGACCACGCCCGACGCCCGGTCGCCCCCGGCGGAGCCCGACGGCGCGCGACCGGCTCAGCGGAAAGGACCCAAGAAGATGAGCAACGTCACCAGCAAGAGCACCAAGACCGAAATCCTCAAGGCCTACAACGACCTCCTCAAGGCCTACAAGTCGCTCGAGAAGGACGCCAAGGCGGTCACCGTCGACGACGGCCCGAGCCCCGTGGCGGCCGCCTCGACGAGCTCCGGCGAGATCGGCATCGCCGACATCATCCGCGCGCTCAACGGCCTCGCCGACAATTTCGGCGACGCCGCCCGGACCCTGCAGCACAAGCTGACCACCGAGGCGACCGCGCTCGCCGAGCTCCGCGGCGCGATCGCGGGGCACGTCAAGCACCTCAAGGACCTCCACGACATCGAGGCCGGCGAGGGCACCCTCGACGAGCTCCTCAAGTCCTACAGCGAGACCGCGAAGGCGGGCGCTGAGGAGCTCAAGGAGAAGAAGGAGGCGCTGCGCGCCGAGCTCGACGAGAAGAAGGCCGCCTGGAAGAAGGAGCAGGACGAGCACAGCCGCGCCGCGAAGGAGGCGCGCGACCAGCTCAAGAAGGCCCGCCAGCGCGAGGTCGCCGAGTACCAGTACGAGCGCGACCAGAAGATCGCCGCCGAGGACGACGCCCGCGAGCAGGCGCGCAAGGCCTTCGAGGCCGAGCTCGTCAGCCTCCGCGAGACCAAGGCCGCGGCCTGGGCCGAGCGCGAGAAGTCGGTCGCCGAGCGCGAGGCGGAGTTCGCCGAGCTCCAGGCGAAGAAGGCGGGCCACGAGGCCGCCCTCGCGGCCGCGGTCAAGCGGGCCGCGGACGAGGGGACCGGGGTCGCCCGCCGCCAGGCGAAGATCGCCGCCGACCTCCAGGCCAAGGAGAACGACGGCAAGCGCCGCGTCTTCGAGCTCCGCATCGCCTCCCTCGAGGAGACGATCCGCAAGCAGGCCGCGCAGATCGCCAGCCTCGACAAGCAGCTGTCCACCGCCCTCAGCCAGGCCCAGAACCTCGCGGTCAAGGCCATCGAGGGCGCCTCGAACGCGACCTCCTTCGACGCGATCCGCGAGATCGCGATGGAGCAGGCGAAGTACAGCGGCAAGGGCAAGTAGCCCGCGCCGCGGGGGCCCGCTCCGCCGGGCCCCCGACCGCGTCCCCTTGATCTCCCGGGCCGCGAGCCAAGCAGCCGAGGAGAAGAGCTCGAGACCCGCGTCGGCCCTGCCGTCGCGGGTCTCGTCGATCGTGCCTCGCGCGATGGTAGGTGTCCCATTCGCCATGTCTGAACGTTCTCGCGGGGCCGGCGGGGCTCGGCGTCGGTGCGGACGTCGGCGGCGCGGCGGCGCGCCTGCGCTGAACGCAGCCCCCCGCAGGAGGACCCGCGCTCGCGGATCCGACCCGCCGCGGGGAATACGGCCGCGCAGAACTCTGTTGTCGCCAGACAGAGGGCGCCATGAGTCCGCGCCGACGCTCGCGAGGGCTCCGCATGCGGGAACAGCACGACGCCCTGCGAGATCCCGCATGCGAATCGTGCGAGGGCCCGCGTCTCGGCGAGCACGATGGGGTGATCACTTCGTTTTTTGAGCGCCCGTGGAGCTGGCGCCCGAGGTGCATTGGTAGGGGGCATGCGCACCTCTTCCCGTATCCGTCCCCGCTCTCTCCACCTTTGGATCTCGCTCGGCGCGCTCGCGCTGGCGACGGCCTGTGACCTCGGAGGCGGCCCCGAGATGGAGTCGGCGACCGCCGGCGACTCCGGCGACTCCGGCGTCTCCGGGGCGACGATGCCGTCGAGCGGCGGCTCGGGCGAGACGGGCGAGACGGGCGACTCCGGGAGCACCGGGGGCGAGACCGGGGACACCGGGGAGACGGGCGAC
>JAGQIT010001156.1 GCA_020431135.1 Myxococcales bacterium
GGTAGAAGGTCCCGACGAAGGGCGACGTGATGTAGTCGGCGTCGCTTTCCTCCTTAGCGCCCGGCGCCGCCGCGGCGGGCGCGAGCTCCTGGGCGGCGACCGCCGCGGGGACGGCGGCCGGCATCGCCACGGCCAGCGGCGCGCCCGCTTGGGCGCCGCGGCGGATGAGGATCCGGTGCTCGCCGGACTCGATCTCGAGCTCGCCGAGCTCGTAGTTCTTGGCGACCCGGGCGAGCTCGCGGATGTAGCGGAGATCAGGGAGGCTCTTGTGGCCTGGGGAGTCGGCTGGCATGGGTGCTCCGTGCGGTTATGCCTGAGCGTAGGTGGCAGGGGGAGAAAAAGCGCGCCGACGGCGAGCTGCGGATCAGCCCTTGCGGACGCGGTCGACGAGGTGGCGGAGGGCGAGGCGGTAGGAGTCCGCGCCGAGGCCGATGATCGCCCCGACGCAGGCCGCCGCGGTGTACGAGCGGTGGCGGAAGGGCTCGCGCCGGTAGGTGTTGCTGATGTGGACCTCGACGGTCGGGACGTCGATCGCCTTGATCGCGTCGTGGAGGGCGACGCTCGTGTGGGTGTAGCCGGCGGCGTTGATGATCACGCCGATCGCCCGGCCGCGGGCGGCGTGGAGGCGATCGATGAGCGCCCCCTCGCTGTTCTCCTGGTGGCACTCGACGTCGACGCCGAGCGCGTCGCCGAGCGCGATGAGGGACGCGTCGAGCTCCGCCAGCGTCAGCGCGCCGTAGACCTCGGGCTCGCGGACACCAAGGAGGTTGAGGTTGGGGCCGTGGAGAACCACGACCCGAGACCTTGTTCCCGCCATTCTCCGAGGCCGCGGGCGGCGCCTAGATCACTTCGCGGAACGACGAGGCCGACGAGCGCAGCTTGTAGCGCCCCTTGCCGGCGAGACCGCTGGGCTTGAGCACGAGCACGAGGAAGTACTCGTTGATGAAGCGGACGATCAGGGTCGCCTCGTCGGTGCGGATCGTCAGCTCGTTGATCCCGCCGAGCTCGAGGCTGGTGGCCGCGTTGCGCAGGGGCTCGAAGCGCGCCGACAGCTCCATGGCGATGGACTCGATGTCGAGCTCGCCGAGCCCGGACATGTGCTGGCCGATGATGATGCCTTCGCCGTCGACGAAGACGGCTCCGACGGAGCCCGGGGTGGATTCGACGATCTTCTGAAGCGTTTCTGCGATCATAGTCGTTGGCGGCGCCTTGCCTGAGCGCCGCTAGAGGTTGTCAGACCGGGGCGCTGCCGGTCAAGCCTGCGGCGAAGCGACGCGGATTCGCCCGGCGCCGCCGGACCGCGCAGCCTCGCCGCGCGCGCGAGAACTCGGCGCCAACGCACGCGCAGCGGCCCCTGCGGGCGCGATGCCGGGCCCGCGCGAAGATCGGGATCGCGGCGCAGCGCAGCTCGCTTCGCACCCGCGCCGACGCTTCGCTACGCGTCGAGGCAGACGCCCGCCCGCAGACCTCGGCGGCGGCGAGAACTGGTCCTCACCACCTCCGACGCCCGCAGTCCGACGGGCGTCGTGCAGCATGCGACTTCGCCGACGAACGCCGTTGCCTCGCGTCGCGGCGATCAGCCGGCGCCGCGGACGAGGGCGAGGAGCTCGCGCGGGTTCAGGCTGATGACCGAGGGCTCGCCGAGCGCCGCGAGAACGACGAACGAGACCTGACCGCCGCCCCGCTTCTTGTCGTGGGCGAGCGCCCGCTCGACCGCCGCCCCGCGCTCGCCGCTGAGCCACGCGTCGACGTCGGTCGGTAGGCGCAGGCGCTCGAGGGCCGCGACGATCGTCGCCTCGAGCTCCGGCCCGGCCATGTTCTTCGCCCGCGCGACGCGAGCCGCGGCCCGCATGCCGAGGGCGACCGCCTCGCCGTGGGCGAGCGCGTAGTTCGACGCCGACTCGATCGCGTGACCGACGGTGTGACCGAAGTTGAGCAGCACCCGGCCCTTGCCCGCGTCGCTCTGCTCGAAGGGGTCACGATTGACGCACGCGGCCTTGAGGCTGACCGAGGCGGCGATCAGCGGCGCGATGGCGTCGTAGTCGCGATTAAAGAAGGCGTCCGCGGCGTCGACGAGCTGGCGGAAGTGCTCCGGGGAGAAGAGCGCGCCGTGCTTGAGCATCTCGGCGAGGCCGCTGGCGAGCTGGCGATCGTCGAGGGTGGCGAGGAACTCCGGATCGACGAAGACCGCGAGGGGGAAGTGGAAGGCGCCGAGGAGGTTCTTGCCGGCGGCGAGGTCGACGGCGACCTTGCCCCCGACCGACGCGTCGACCTGAGCGAGGAGCGAGGTCGGGCACTGGACGACCGGGATCCCGCGCATGAAGAGCGCGGCCGCGAGCCCGGCGAGATCGCCGACGACGCCGCCGCCGAGGGCGATGACCGCGTCGCGGCGGCCGAAGCCGGCGCGCAGGAGCTGATCGATGACGTCGAGGAGCACCGGCACCTGCTTGGCCTGCTCGCCGGCGTCGACGACGATCGGGACGACGCGCAGCCCCTGCTCCTTGAGCTGCTCGGCGACCGCCTCGCCGTGGAGGGGGAAGACGTTGCTGTCGGAGACCAGGGCGACGCGCTCGGGGGCGCCGTGGCGCCGGCGGAGCTCGTCGCCGAGGCGACCGATCACGCCGCGCCCGACGACGACCGGGTAGGACTTCGCGTCCGCAGGGACGAAGACGTCGATGGCGACAGGCTTGGTCCGCTTGCGGGCTGGGCGGCGCTGGTTCATGGTGCCTCGCCGCGGTCCATCGCAGAGAGGACGCGGCCGACGACATCTTGCGGCGGCCCGCGGCCGTCCACAACCACCTCCGCACTTGCGTAGGCGGCTTCACGATCGCGGAGGAGGTCGGCGAGGCGCGAGCGCAGGGCGTCGTCGTCGGCGGGGAGGAGCGGACGGTCGCCGCGATCACCGGCGCGCAGGCGTGCGACCAAGCTGTCGACGTCGACGCGGAGGTAGACGGCCACGCCGACCTCGGCCATCAACGCGCGCAGCGACGGGTCGATGACGACGCCGCCGCCGCAGGCGACGACGAGCGTGCGAGCCCTCACCCCTGGTTCGGCGACGAGGGATCGCAGCGCCGCCGCCTCGCGCCGGCGAAACTCGGCCTCGCCGCCGGCGAAGAGCGCGGGGATCGACCTGCCGAAGATCCGCTCGATCCGACGATCGAGGTCGAGCCACGGCGCCGACCAGAGCTCCGCGAGGCGAGGCGCGAGCGTGCTCTTCCCCGAGCCCATCATCCCGGTGAGGAAGACCGGGCGCCGCGGAGGGTTCACGCGCATCCGAAGCCGCGAGCGAGGCCCGCTCAGCTCGCCTCAGGGTCGGGGCCAAAGACCTCTTCGCGCGCCGACGGCGAGAGGCCGAGCGCCTCGAGGATCTTCCGCTTGGTGTCCATGCGACACGGCCAGCCGTTCTCGACGCGGTTGATCGTCAGCGGCGAGACGCTGGCGCGACGGGCGAGCTCCGCCTTGCTCATCATCGCCGCCTGCCGGAGCTTGCGGACGTTGTTGGGCCGCTGCTGGACCGCCTTGCGCCGCTTCTTCTTCTTCTTCGCCTTCGCCGGAGCGCTCGCCGAGGTCGACGCCTCCGCGGCGTCGGACGACGACAGCGCGACCGTCGGACGCGGGGTCGCGCTCACCGAGTTCGGCGTAGCGTTCGCCGGCGGCAGCGTCGTCCCGACGATCGACGCGGGGAGCGGCGCGGGAATCTCGTCGCAGGAGGCCTGCGTCGAGGCAGGGGAGGGAGCTGCTGCCGGCTCCTGCTTTGGTGCTCCATTCATGGGTCGGACCGCTTTTGGTGGCGCTGAGTCGGTATTTTCGGCCCCTCTCGCGGCCTCCGTCAACGCCGAGAGGACCCTTAAGTGATAGCTAAGTTAGCGATAGTGATAGGGCTTTTATAGGTCTTTGAAGCGATCTGCGCGGACGCGTGACAGCCGCCCGGGCCGACCTCACAAGGACAAGGCTCGATGGTTCCACGCGAATTTGACGGCGTGGAGAGCGCTACGGGAATTGCAGGCCTGTGGGGGGTCTTCGCGGCGAAGGTCGAGTGCGCGCAGCGCTCATGCGGGGAGCGCGCAGGGGCTCCGGCTGCGCAGTCGCCATTGCGCGCTTGGCGCCTCTAGATCACCTCAGGAGATCACCTCTTGCGCGCACATGGCGCAACGCCGATCTCGTGCCGTGAGTCGGAGCTTCTCGCCGGATCGGCGTCGTGTCTGCGCGACACATCGTCGGGCGAGCGAGTCGGCGACGTCGAGCGTCATCGGCGTCGGTCGGCGATCGGCGAGGCGACGCCGCGACACGCAGGTGACGGACGCCGCGACCTCGAGTCCACGCGCCCCGACGACGCGACGTCGACACGACGGCTCGTCCCCTCCCCTCCTTCGCTCCGTCGTCGCTCGCTGCGACGCGACGCGACCGAAGCGACGCGCGCTGGCGTCGTCGCCGAGCAGCCGCGACGCGTCGCCTCGGTCGCGTCGCGTCGGCGCGTCGGCGCTGCTCCGAGACCTTCGGCCATCGCCGACCTCCGTGATACGCTGCCGCCCCGCCGCCCTATGAACGCCGCCGACCTGATCCTCGCCATCGATCAAGGGACCACGGGCACGACGTGCCTGATCGTCGACCGCCAGCTCCGCGTCCTCGCGCGGGCGAACCGCGAGTTCCCCCAGCACTTCCCGAGGCCGGGCTGGGTCGAGCACGGCCCTGAGGAGCTGTGGGCGTCGGTGCTCGAGGCCCTGGCGGAGACCCTGGCGAAGGCGGCGGTCGACACCTCGCGGATCGCGGCGATCGGCATCACCAACCAGCGCGAGACCTCGCTCGTCTGGGAGCGCGCGACCGGGCGCGCGATCCACCGCGCGCTCGTCTGGCAGGACCGCCGGACCGCCGACACCTGCGCGGCGCTCAAGGAGTCCGGCGACGAGCCGCGGATCCGCGAGCTCACCGGCCTCGTCTGCGACCCCTACTTCTCGGCGACGAAGCTCGCGTGGGTGCTCGACAACGTCGCCGGCGCCCGCGACCGCGCGACGGCCGGCGACCTCGCGGCCGGGACCATCGACACCTACCTCGTCTGGCGGCTGACGGGCGGCGCCCACGTCACGGAGCCGAGCAACGCGTCGCGGACGATGCTGTGGCCGCTCGCCGGCGGCGGCTGGAGCGACGAGCTGTGCGAGCGCCTGCGCGTGCCGAAGGCGATCCTCCCGGAGGTCCGCGGCTGCACGGCGGAGTTCGGCGCGACCAAGGGCGTCCCCGGGCTCCCCGACGGCATCCCGATCCACGGGATCGCCGGCGACCAGCAGGCCGCGCTCTTCGGCCAGGCCTGCTTCCGCCCCGGCGAGGCCAAGTGCACCTACGGCACCGGCGCCTTCGTCATGCTCAACACCGGGACCTCGCCGACGCCGTCGGAGCACGGGCTCCTGACGACCGTCGGCTGGCAGCTCGGCGACGAGACCACCTACTGCCTCGAGGGCTCGGCGTTCATGGCCGGCGCCGTGGTCCAGTGGCTGCGCGATCAGCTCGGCTTCTTCACCAGCGCCGCCGAGGTCGAGGGCCTCGCCGCGAGCGTCCCGGACAGCGGCGGCGTGATCCTCGTGCCGGCGCACACCGGCCTCGGCGCGCCGCACTGGCGGCCGCACGCGCGCGGGCTGATCTCGGGGATCACCCGCGGGACGGGCCGCGCCCACATCGCCCGCGCCGCCCTCGAGGGCATCGCCCTGCAGATCACCGACCTCCTTACGGCGATGGCCGGCGACCTCGGCGCGCCGCTCACGACCCTGAAGGTCGACGGCGGCGCGGCGGCGAACGACCTCCTCATGCAGCTCCAGGCCGACCTCCTCGGCGTCCCGCTCCAGCGACCGACGATCCTCGAGACCACCGCGCTCGGGGCGATCTTCCTCGCCGGGCTCGGCGCGGGGATCTGGTCGAACCTCGACGAGGTCAGCGCGACGTGGGCCCTCGACCGCAGCTTCACGCCCGGCGGCGACCCGGAGAAGCTCGCGGCCCTCAAGGAGTCGTGGGCCCGCGCCGTCGCGATCGCCTGAGCGCGCGCGGAGCCACGCGGCGGACGGCCGCCTTCGGTCCGCCGCGCCGCGATAGCTTGAGTCACGACCGGATCGCGCCCGCGGCCATGGCACGCCGCGGCGCGTCGCGCAGGTGGTATCACCGTCCCGTGGATCCCGGCGCGCTCCTCCCAGGCCCCGCCCTCGCGCCGTGGCTCCGCCATCGAGCCCGCGAGGCGACGGCGGTCGGCGTCTGGCTGACGCCGCTCGGCGGCGGCGGCTGGCTGGGACGCGGCCTCGTCCGGCTCGTCGATGAGCTGGCCCTCGAGCCCGCGGACGGTCAGCGGCCGCTCGATCTGCTGATCGTCATCACCTCGCTCGCGGACGAGGACTGGCCGGCGGCCGCGTCCTCAGTGATGGTCGGCGGCCAGCTCGTGGAGCTCGCCCACCCGCCGCCGTGGCGCCTGCGCGATCTGACGGCGCTCGGCCGTCGGCGGGCGCATCTCCGCTGGGCGATCGAGCGACGCGCGCGGTGCTGGCTGCGCGCCGGCCTCTTCGCGGTCTCCCAGTGGTCCCCCGTGGAACCTCCGGGGATCCTCGTGACGGCCGGACATCGCCGCATCGGCGGCCTTCGTGTCGACGACACGGCGATCGTCGCCGACGGCGAACAATAGAGAGGGTCCTCGAGGCGTCGGGTCGAGGCTTCGTTGGCCCCGCTCGGCCTCGTGGGAGCGCCAGCACGCGGTCGCGTCTCGTCCGGACGACGCGGAGGTCACGCCCTGCATAAGAAGGAAGGAGGTCTTCTAGGCGTTGGGTCGAGGACTCCGGGGCCCGGCGCTGTCGGGCCGACGACGGCTGCGCGAGGCGACATGGCCCGCGAGCGCCGTTCGTCGGCGTCACACCGTCGTCGACACGTCGCGTGCGGATGACTGCGGCGACGGGTGTACCGCGAGCCCGAGGTCAAGCGAGCGCGCGCGGCCGCAACCACCGGCTGCAGGGGAACGAGTCATCACCGAGGCATCGCAGCAGTCGCGCGCGCCGGAGTCCCTCGAGGTAGCTCGCCTTGCACACGTCACGACGCACGCTGGCCGACGCTGGCCTCGGGCCCCTGCGCGTGCGATACCGTGGGGCGATGGCGACCAACGGCCCGATCGGCGAGCGCAACCTCTGGGTCGAGATCACCGACGACGCGCTCACGGAGCCCGTCCAGCTCACCTTCCTCCGGGCCGGCGATCCGGTGATCGCGCGCGCCGTCGACATCGACGGCGACGGCCTGCGGCCGATCGTCGGCCTCGAGCGCGCCGCCTCGGGCGAGCTGCGCCGCCTCCCGGCGTGGGCCTGCGAGATCGAGGAGAGCGGCTCGGGGATGGCCTGGCTGGTCTACGGCGGCAACGCGGGCGTCGCGATCCTCGACGGCGAGCTCGACCTCGACGCCGTCGCGGAGGATCCGGAGGCCAGCGATCACGACTTCGACGCCTACCTGATCCTCGCCCGCGGCGACCTGCGGACGGCCGACGATCCGGACTAGCGCCGCGCGCCGACGCACCGACGCACCACAGAGAGCTGAAGCGATGGGACGCGTGGGACGTGACGCAGTGCTCCATCGCCTGGGAGAGCCGTCGCCGCTGCGTCTCCAGGCGAAGGCCGCGAACCTCGACCGCCTCTGCGCCGCCGGCCTGCCGGTGCCGCCGGGGATCGTCGTCGAGCTCGACCCCCCCGACGCACGGATCGATCCGCGCGTCTGCGCGGCGATCGAGGGGCTCCTCGCGCAGGGTCCGCTGATCGTCCGCTCGGCCCTCGGCGTCGAAGATCGCGCGCGCGAGAGCGGCGCGGGGCTCGGCCTAAGCGTCGGCGACTGCCAGACGCTGACAGACGTCACCGACGCGTTGAGGAGGATCGCCGCGCAGCGCCACGCGCCGTGGCTCGCCGACTCGACCGGCGCCCGCGCTCGCGCCGGCGATCAGGCGATCATCCAGCGACAGGTCGACGCCGCGGAGCTCCTCGTCGTCGCCGCGGCGCCGCGCCTCGCCGTCGCGGTCGAGGTCTACACCCCGTCGGACGACGCCCTCGCGGGCCAGTCGACGCCGCGCTTCGCCGGGCCCTTGAGCCGCTGGACCTCGCCGCAGCGCCGCGCGATCGAGGCCCTCGTCGACGCCGCCGGACAGGCGCTCGAGCTCGCGGAGCTCGATCTCGAGATCGTCGTCGACGCCGCCGATCGGCCGGCGCTGGTCCAGGCGCGACCGCTGACCCGCGCGCTCCAGCCGGGGTGGGAGGCGTTCGCCGCGGCGGTCGCAGACGCCGGTGACGCGCTCCCGCAGGGCTGGTGGCGCCTCGACGCCGAGCACAACCCGGCGCCGCTCTCACCTGCGCACGCCTGGCTCCTCGAGTGGCTCGGCGCCCGTCGGCCGGGGACGCCGCGGACCCTCGCGGGGTGGCTCTACGAGCCGCTAGACTCGAGCGGCCCGACCGAGCCCGCCGCGGAGACGCGGAGGTTCTCCGATCCGCAA
>JAGQIT010001157.1 GCA_020431135.1 Myxococcales bacterium
ACGACGTTGGGGTGCGAGAGCTGGGCCATCGCCTGGGCCTCAGAGCGGAGGATGTCGCGGTTCGCTAGCGAGAACTCGCCGCTCGTGTGCAGGAGCTTGATCGCGACGCGGCGGGCGAGCTCCTCGTCGAAGGCGGCGTAGACCGTGCCCATGCCGCCACTGCCGAGGCGGCGGAGCACCGCGAAGCGGCCGATTCGCCGCGGGATCTCGACGCCCGCGACCCCTGAGCCGCCGATCGACGCGAGGGTCGCGTTGGGATCACGCCGCCGTCGGCGAACAGGGCCGCGCTGCGACGCTCGGGTCGCGCCGACCCCCGACGGGCCCAGATCCTCGAGCTCCTCGACCTCGTCGATCTCCGCGACCTCGATGGTCGCGGCGAAGGCGGCGCTCCCTCCCCCGACGCGCGTCTCGTCGACAGGCGGCGGACTCCTCCGAGAGGTCGCGGGCGCGGTCTCGTCGACGGACGCGGGGCGCCGCTTGGCGAACGACGGCGCGGTCTCCTCGATCCGCGGCGCGCTCCGCCCAGACAGCGACGGCGCGGTCTCATCGAGATCGACGCCCACGATCCCCCCCGCGCGCTCCCGACCCATCCCCCATGCACCGCAGGATAGCGGGCCGGCTGGCGGCTCGCTTGGTTTTTGCCGGCCGCGCGCAAGCACGCGGCGCGATCGAGGCCGCGCCCGCGCGCCCGCGCGCCGAGCAACATGTCCGTTGAGAAAGGTGACTCTACACAGAGCGCGGCGCCGCGCCGCCTCTGCATCGGCGCGTGACGGCGACCTCCCCCGGCGGGAGTTCTGGCGCCACGCGGCGCAGAGGCAGATGTCGACGGCCTTCAGCGCGCTCGCGCAGGCCAGGGCCGCCGCCGAACGCGACGCGACCTCGACATAGCCCTCGAGACAGCCGCCCTCCCACGCGTCCGGGCAGGAGCAGGCGCCGTCGATCGCCGGCTCGGCGGACGTCCCCCGAAGCCTCGATGACCCTCGCGTCGCCCGACTCAAGCGCCGCCGCGGCGAGCGCGAGGCTCAAGCCCGCGGCTGCGGCTGACCCGTGGCGGCGAGGCGCTCGCGGAGCTGGCGGAGGAGCGCGTGGGCCTCGCGCGGCGACAGGTCGTCGGGATCCGCGGTGCGCAGCTGCGAGAGCACGGCGTCCGTGTGGGGATCGACCGCCGGCCCGAGCTCGTCGAGCTCGACCGCCTCGGTCGCCTCCGCCTTGGCGACCGGGGCGAAGAGATCGAGCTGCGGCCCGCGACCGACGCGATCGTCGGCCTCGAGGCGGGTGAGGATCCGCTGCGCCCGGCGCAGCACCTGCGCCGGCAGGCCGGCGAGGCGACCGACCTGGATCCCGTAGGAGCGCTCCGCCGGACCGGGCTCCAGGCGGTGGAGGAAGACGATGTGCCCGCGCTGCTCGTGGACCGCGACGTGGACGTTGCGCAGCCCGCCGAGGCGCTCCTCGAGGCCGGTGAGCTCGTGGTAGTGGGTCGCGAACATCGCCCGGCAGGCGATCCGATCGTGGAGGAACTCGGTGATCGACCAGGCGATCGCGAGGCCGTCGTAGGTCGCCGTGCCGCGGCCGATCTCGTCGAGGAGGACCAGCGAGCGCGGGCTCGCCTGGCTGAGGATCTGCGCCGCCTCGCGCATCTCGACCATGAAGGTCGACTCGCCGCGGCCGAGGTCGTCGGCGGCGCCCACCCGGGTGAAGACGCGATCGACGACGCCGATCCGCGCGCGCACGGCCGGGACGAAGGAGCCGGCGTGGGCGAGGATGGCGATCAGCGCGACCTGGCGCATCACCGTGCTCTTGCCGCCCATGTTCGGGCCGGTGACCAGGAGGAAGCGGGCGTCGCCCTCGTCCTCGCCGCCGCCTGCCCGCAGGGTCAGGGTGTTGGGGACGAAGCGGCCCGAGTCCATCATCCGCTCGACGACCGGGTGGCGGCCCTCCTCGATCTCGAGGATCGGCTCGTCGACGAGCTCGGGGCGGACGTAGCCGTTTTGCTCGGCGATCTCGGCGAGGCCGGCGAGGACGTCGAGCTGGGCGAGGCGCTCGCCGAGCTGGCACAGGCGCTCGCCGGCGTCGCTGACGGTCTGGCGCAGGGCGCTGAAGAGCTCCTGCTCGCGGGTCAGCGCGGCCGCCTGCGCGCCGAGGACCGCGGTCTCGTGCTCGGCGAGCTCCGAGGTGACGTAGCGCTCGGCGTTGACCAGGGTCTGCTTGCGCACGTAGTGCTTCGGCACCTTCGAGGCCTGGGTCCGCGGCACCTCGAGGAAGTAGCCGAAGACCCGGTTGTGCTGGACCTTGAGGTTGTGGATCCCGGTGGTCTCGCGCTCGCGGGCCTCGATCGCCGCGAGGGCCTCGCGGCCGCCGTCGCGCAGGGTGAGCTGGCG
>JAGQIT010001158.1 GCA_020431135.1 Myxococcales bacterium
CGAAGAACGCGTCCATGTCGACGTGGAGGATCGTCCGCGTCCGCGCCATCGCCGGAGGATACCGCGGCGCGCGGGCGCGGGCGCAGCTACGGGCGCGCGCGGTCGGCGTGGCCCGGCGTTGGCGAGCAAATCGCGGGCCGTCGCCGCGCCGTGGTAGAACCGGCGGTCGACGATGGCGAGCCCGCCCAACCACTCCAATCGCTGCCGGATCGTCCTCACCGGCGGCCCTGGCGGCGGCAAGACGACCGCCGCGGATCTCTTCCGCCGTGAGATCGGCGACCGCGTCGTCATCGTCCCCGAGGCGGCGACGCTCCTCTTCGGCGGCGGCTTCCCGCGCTCGCGCGAGCCCCACGCCCTGCGCTCGTCGCAGTCGGCCATCTACCACGTCCAGCGCAACCTCGAGGACGTCCAGTCGGCGCTCTACCCCTCGCGGATCCTCCTGTGCGATCGCGGCACGGTCGACGGCGCCGTCTACTGGCCGGGCAACGCCCCGGACGACTTCTTCGCCAGCCAGGAGACCACCCTCGAGGCCGAGCTCGCGCGCTACGAGGCGGTGATCTTCTTCGAGAGCGCGGCGGTCGGCGGCATCTCGATCGAGGGCGGCAACCCGGTGCGCAACGAGTCGCTGCGCGAGGCGATCGAGCTCGACAGCCGCCTGCGCGCGGTCTGGTCGGCGCACCCGCGCTTCGTCCTCGTCCCGCACGACCGCTCGTTCTTCCACAAGATGAGCGCCGGGCTCGCGGCCCTCGAGGCGGTGGTCAAGGAGCTCGGCGAGCTCGCGGAGGGCGGGGAGAGGAGCGCCCCCTAGGCCGTGATCCGCCAGATCACCGCGACGATCGACGACTACCGGATGGCCCGGCGGCGGGTGATCGTCGCCAGCCTGGTCTCGTTCACCGTCATCAGCATAGGCGCCCTGGGCTACTGGTACATCGGCTACCGCCAGATGCCGGGCATGTGGACCTTCGGCGAGTGCATCTACATGACCGCGATCACGGTCACCACCGTAGGCTTCGGCGAGGTGATCGACGTCGCCGCGGTCCCCGGCGGGCGCGAGTGGACGATGATCTTGCTCCTCTTTGGGATCTCGGCGAACCTCTTCGTGGTCTCGTCGATCACCTCGTTCTTCGTCGAGGGTGATTTCGGCCAGATCCGCGCGTATCGCCGCCTCCAGCGCCAGATGAAGACGCTCAACAACCACTACATCGTCTGCGGCTGCGGCTCGACCGGCGCCCACGTCATCGAGGAGATGATCGCGATCGGCGAGACGGTCGTGGCCATCGACCTCGACGAGCACGTCCTCGAGCACGTCGAGGGCAAGCTCGTCCTGCCGATCCTCGGCGACGCGACCGAGGACGAGATCCTCGAGCGCGCCGGGATCAGCCGGGCGAAGGGGATCGTCGCCACCCTCGACGACGACAAGACCAACATGTTCGTCGTCGTCTCGGCGCGCCAGCACAACCCGCGGGCGCGGATCGTCGCCAAGGCGGTGCAGCACACGGCGATCCAGAAGCTCCAGCGCGCCGGCGCCGACGCGGTCGTGTCGCCGAACATGATCGGCGGCATGCGCATCGCCTCGGAGCTCGTCCGCCCGCACGTCGTCAAGTTCCTCGACGACATGCTCCGCGACAAGAACGTCGGCCTGCGGATCGAGGAGGCGGAGATCACCAAGGAGGGCTCGCTGCGCGGGCACACGCTGCGCGGCGCCGACGTCCGCCGGGCGACGGGCTCGCTGGTCCTCGCCGTCCGCCTCGCCGACGGCAACATCGAGCACGCGCCGAAGGGCGACATGATCCTCGAGGTCGGCCAGACGCTGATCGCGATCGGCTCGATCGGTCAGATCGCCCGCCTGCGCGAGCTCGCCGGCGATCGCCGCGCGGGCGCGCCGGTGCCCTAGGAAGGCTGTCCGAGGGCCCGGGCGCCGCTCAGCGCGTCGCCTCGAAGACGTAGGTGGCGAGGTCCTCGAGCTGGCTCGCCGTGAGCCGGTCCTTGTAGGAGGGCATCGCCCCGACCCCCTGCTGGAGGGCGTTGATCACCCGGGCGCGCTCCGGCCTCAGGGCGTCGAGGTCCGGGCCGATCGCCATGTTGGCGTAGGCGTCGGAGAGGCGGTGGCAGGTGCTGCACGGCGTCTCGAGGCCGAGGAAGAGCTGCTTGCCGCGCTCGCCCGCGGCCGACAGGGTCACGGGCTCGCGCGCCGTCGCGGGCGCGGGCGCGGGCTCGTCGGGCGGCAGCTCCGGGAGCTCGTCGACGGCCTCGACCTCGAGGACCATGTCGCGCCATGAGTTGTTGCCGTAGCCGCGCTCGTTGTCGACGCGCTCGGCCGGCTGGGTCTCGCCGGCGGCGTCGGTCGCCCGCGAGACGACGCGGTGGGTGCCGACCGGCAGCTCGGCCTGGAACGCGAAGGCGCGCCAGGCGTTGGGCCCGAGGTCGGGGCCGGTGAAGGTCGCGGGCGCCCAGCGCTCGCCGCCGTCGACCGAGACCTCGACCCTGTCGACCCCGCGCTCGCCGGAGAACGCGACGCCGTAGAAGGTCACGGGGCCGGCGAGCACCGGCCGGCCCTCGGCGCCCGGGCCGTTGATCCAGGACTTCACGTTCATCCGGTACATCGACGGCTGGGTCGGCGACCCGGGCTCGCCCTTCGGGCGCAGGCGGTAGCTGCTGCGTTGGATCCGCGCCGGCGACTCGGCCGCGGTGAAGGCGATCCGGCGGACGTACTTGATGTTGTTGACCCCGTACCAGCCGGGGACCACGAGGCGCAGCGGGCCGCCGTGGGTGCGGGGGAGCGGCGCGCCGTTGAGCTCCCAGGCGAGGAGGCAGTCGTCGAGGGCCTTCTCCACGGGGATCGAGCGCTCGACGAGGAGCTGGTTCGGATCGACGGCCTCGGGGAGCGTCGGCAGGGTCTCGCCGCCGGTGGCGGTGAGGTGCTTCATGCCGTCGATGACGCCGCCGAAGGCCTCGACGACGTCGCGCAGGCGGACGCCGGTCCACAGGACGCAGCCGGCGGCGCCGGTGCCCCAGGGGGAGCCGGAGGGCGCGTGCGGGAAGTAGCGGCGGCCGTTGCCCGAGCACTGCAGCACGGCGGCGACCGTGTGGACGCCGAGGCGGCGGAGCGCCGCGACCGACACGCGCCCCGGCGCGCCGACGCCGAGGAGCTCGACCTCCCAGTCGTCGGGGCGCGCGACGATCGACGGCGGCGGCATCGGCAGGTTGTTGCGGACGAAGAGGCGCGAGAGCGGCGTGAGCGGCCCGGCGCCCATGTGTGAGCGCCTCGTCTCGAGGGTCAGGGGCATGCGCGCGTACATGATGAAGTCGCGCGGATCGAGGGCGTCGGGGAGGAGGTCGCGGTCGTCGATGCCCGCGGACCTCGTCGACGGGAGGACGACGGGCGGCGGGGCGGCGGGCGCCGGCGCGCGCTTGTTGGTCCGCAGCGGCGGCCGCTTCTCGTCCTGGCCGCAGCCGCCGAGGATCGCGACGCCCCCGCTGGCGAGGGTGAGCTCCATGAACCGCCTGCGTCGGACCCGTCGGCGCACCCGCCAATCCTACGGAGGTCGCTGGGCACCGTCCATGCGCGCGCCGGTGACCGCCTGTCGCAGGGCGCGACGACGCGTCGGTCGAGTCGCCGCGTGTCGGCGCGAATGAATTGCGCCGCGCCGCGCCGGCGCCCGGCGGAGCTGCGCACAGCGGCCCCCGGAGGCGGGTCTATGGTCGCGCCGCGATGGACACGCCGATCCCCCTCTCGCTCCGCGTCATCCCGCGTCGCCGCCTCCTGCTCTTCAACATCGTCGACGACCCCCGCTATGAGGGCGCCGAGATCCAGGAGTTCGACGACCCCGAGCAGGGGCGCGGGCTCGCGGTGCTCCTCTTCCGCCGCGATCGCAAGGTCGACGTCTACCGCGAGGCGGGCGTCCGCCTCGTCCGCGACGAATTCGCGGTCGGCGCGGGTGTCGGCGAGTTCGTCGAGGCGGCGATGGGCCGGCGTCGCTTCGAGCTGCGCGAGGACGGGGCGCATGTGGACGTCGCCCTCACCGACGTCCACGGCGATCGCGTCGAGATCATGATCGAGGAGGAGGACCCGCGGGCGCGCCACCCGGAGACCCTCCTCGCGCCGGTGTCGGCCGACATCGATGAGCCGCGGGCGCTCCTCCTCGTCTACCTCGGCGGCTTCGACTTCGTGCACCGGGCCGGGCGCTTCGACGTCCGCGTCGGCGGCGAGGCCCGAGAGGTAGCGACGATGTCGGTGCCGATCGATCTCGCCTGGGTCTATATGGCCCGCTACTCGAGCCGCCCGGTGGTCGTCGAATTTGCCGGTGGCGCTCCGGAGGTCCCGCGACCGCTGCCCACCGCGGACGCGCTGCCGCCGGGGCAGGGGGCGGAGCTGACCGCCGACGGCGCGATCTCGGCCCTCACCGCCGAGGCCGCGGGCCACCGCGCGCGGATCCCCTTCACGCCGCCGCTCCCGGATCTCCGGCGCCTCGCGGGCGCGGCCGAGGGCGCCTGGCGGATCGACATCGACGACGACGCCGAGGTCGTCGCCGGGGTCTACCGCGTCCAGCGCAGCGGCGACGAGGTCGAGGTCGCCGTCGACGTCACCCGCGGCTGGCACCCGCACGGACAGAAGCCCTCCTTCGCCGTGCTGACGGCGGTGATGCGCTTCTTCCGGACCTGGCCGAAGAGCTACCGCTGGCGCGGCCGCGTGCGCCTCGGCGGCGACGCGCCGACGGTCTGCGGCCGCTGGATCCGCGACGCTCACGGCGACGTCCAGCTCATCGGCACGCCGCACCGCTTCGCGATCGAGCGCCGGATGGCGGTCGCGCCCGCGGCCCTCTGGGCCCGCCTCGGCGACTTCGCCGGGGGCGGCGATCCGGACGTGGTGCTCGAGGAGGCCGGCGATCCCAAAAACCACGGCGTCGGCGCGATCCGCCGCGTCCAGGTCGACGGCAAGACCTTCCGCGAGCGCCTCGTCGACCTCCAGCCCGGGCGCGGCCTGACCTACGAGCTCCTCGAGGGGGCGCCGGTCGCCGACTACTTCGGCACCGCGACGGTCGACGCCGCCGACGACGGCGGCGCCCTCCTGCGCTGGGAGGTCCGCTTCACCCCGAAGATCCCCGGGACCGCGTGGTTCGTCGAGTGGGTCGCGCGGCGGACCCTCGCCAAGGTGCTCGATCGCGTCGAGGCGGAGGTCGCCGCGGACACGGTCGGCGCCGACGAGACCTGAAGGACAGGTCCGTGGCGCGCGCGGCTACGGATCACGCCGGATTCGCGGCGCTTCGGCGAAGCGCTCGCGCGCCGACGAACCCGGCGGCGCGAGAGCACGCGCGGACTTGCGGGGCCGCCTCCTAGCGCCCCATCAACCGCAGCCAGTCGTCGAGCGAGCGGATCCGCAGGTAGTGGTTCGTCCGCCGCTGCTCGCCCATCGTGCTCTCGGGGGTCGGGCCGTAGTTGTGGCCGGGGAGCAGGAGGACGTCGTCGGTGAGCTTGGCGAGGGTCCCCGTGAGGGTCTCGTACATCTGCTCCGGGTCGCCGCCGGGGAGGTCGACGCGGCCGCAGCCGTTGACGAAGAGGGTGTCGCCGGCGACGAGGCGGCGGTCGACGAGGAAGCACTGCGAGCCCGGGGTGTGCCCCGGCGTGTGGATCAGCTCGATCTCGACGTCGCCGAGGCGGAGGCTGTCGCCGCTGTCGTGACGGACGAGATCGCCCTCGCCTACGCCGGTGACCTTCTTGACCCCGTCGGCCTCGATCCGGTTGACGTGGATCTTGCCGGCGACCCGCTCGAGGAGCTCGTGGACGCCGCCGGGCACCTTGAAGCCCATCATATGTCCACCGCAGTGGTCGGGGTGGTAGTGGGTGACGAGGGCGCCGGTGACCTTCATGTCGTCCTCGGCGGCGATCTCGAGGAGCGCGTCGATGTCCCACGCGGGGTCGACGAGCAGGCACTCGCGGGTCCGCTTGGAGCCGATGAAGTAGACGAAGTTGGCCATCGGCCCGATCAGGACCTGGCGGAGGTAGAGGTCTGGGTTCGCGCCCATCGACGCCGACGATCCTCGCTCGCCGTCGCGGCGTCAAGGGAGGACGTTCCTGCGCGTGTCGGGGGCCGCAGACCCTGGCGGCGGCCGCCGACTTCTCGATAGATAATGGGTCGGTTGGCGATGGACGCGGAGGTGCAGGCAGCGGTGCCGCAGGCGCGGGGTCTCGCGATCCTCGGCGACTTCCGCGGGCGGACGGCGCGGACGACCGCCCGCTACGCGATCGTCGCCAGCGTCCTCGTCATCAGCGGGGCGATCGCCCGCTACCTCGAGGGCGGCGACGTCGAGCCGCTCTTCTCCGTCGGCTTTTGGTTGGTCGCCGATCTGCTGTGGTGGTCGAGCCTGCGCCGACTCCAGCGCGGAGACGTCGACGGGGCGGCGTCGCGGATCCTCGTCGGCGTCGCGCTGATCGTCGCGGTCGCCAGCTGCTTCGACGCGACGATCCTCGCGATCACGGCCTACCTCCTCGGCTTCCCGGTCCTCCAGATCTGCGCCCTCGCCGTCGCTCCGCCCGCGCACATGCGCCTGTGGTCGCGGTCGCTGCCGCCGATCTTCGCGGTCCTCGTTCTCAGCCGCCGCGTCATCAACCCGCTGCCCGCCCTCGAGGATCCGATCGCGCTCCTCACCGTCGCCGTCGGCGGCGCCCTCGGCCTGGTGATCATCAGCCGCCTGTCGCTCGGCCTCCTCGACGCCCTGCGCGGGTCGCTCGCCGCCAGCGAGGGGGTGCGCGGCGAGCTCGCGGCGGCGAACCACGGCCTCGAGGAGGCCCGCGACCAGGCGCTCGCGGCGAACCAGGCCAAGAGCGCCTTCCTGGCGACGATGAGCCA
>JAGQIT010001159.1 GCA_020431135.1 Myxococcales bacterium
CGAACACGACGAACACGACGAACACCACCGACGCGACGACGACCCAGGGCGGGACGTCGACGAGCGCCGGCGAGACCGAGGGCGAGACGGACACCGGCGAGACCGGCGGCGATCCGGGCGGCGTGCCGGCGACCGGCTGCTCCGGCCGCCTCGACCCGGTCGCGCCGATCGGCCAGGTCGAGGTGGTCGGCGACGGCAGCCCGGGATCGTGCACTGAGGCCGCCCTCCACGCGGCCGCCGCGGCCGTCAGCGCGGCCGAGGGCGGCGGCACGATCACCTTCGACTGCGGCGGCGAGCACACGATCGCCCTGACGCAGTCGGTCTTCCTCAAGGGCGCGACGATCGTCGACGGCGGCGGCGAGATCACCCTCAGCGGCGGCGGCGAGGTCCGGGTGATCGAGCTCGATCACTACTCCGACTTCGTCCTCCAGCGGATCACGATCCGCGACGGCTACGTCCCCGCGGGCGCCGAGAACGAGAGCGGCGCCGGCCTCCTCCACCCGTGGTTCGGCACCCTCAAGGTGATCGACGCGACCTTCATCGACAACGTCAGCGCGAGCGAGGACCACGACGTCGGCGGCGGGGCGATCTACGCCGGCGGGCTGACCGAGTTTCTCCTCTCGGGGACGACCTTCGTCGGCAACCAAGGCTCGACCGGCGGCGGGATCCTGAGCCGCAGCACCAACCTCCGCGTCGTCGACAGCGTCTTCGCGGAGAACAGCGCGACCACCTGGGCCGACAGCGGCCAGTACGGCAACGGCGGCGGCCTCTATATCGACCGCATGTGGCTCGACGCCCCGGTCGGCTTCGAGATCTGCGGCGCGACCTTCGACGGCAACCACGGCAAGGTCCACGGCTCGGCGCTCTTCGTCTACGCCCTCGAGGGCGGCGCCTCGCTCATCGACCGCTGCGCCTTCGTTAACAGCGACATGGCCGACAGCCCCGGCGGCGGCACCGGCAGCGTCTACTACGAGGGCGTGCCGCTGACCCTGCGCGCGTCGACCTTCGCCGGCAACAGCACCGGCGCGCACGCGGGCGGCCTCTTCCTCGGCGGGGGCAGCGACGCGACGATCGAGAACGCGACGTTCGCCGGCAACACGACCCCCGGCAACGCGGGCGGCCTGTGGGCGGGGAACGGCAGCGTGTCGATCACCAACACCACCTTCGCCGGCAACGACGCCGACTACGGGCCGGCGATCTTCAAGGGGCAGAGCGGCGCGGTGTCCCTGAAGAACGTGATCTTCGCCGGCAACACGACGGCCAACGAGTTCAGCGCCGTCGCCTGCCACGCGACCTTCGACGACGGCGGCGGCAACATCCAGTGGCCGGACGTGAAGAACAACGGCAACGACGACACGCCCTGCGCCGCCGGGATCCTCTTCGCCGACCCCGCGCTCGCGCCCCTCGCCGACAACGGCGGGCCGACGCCGACGATGGCGATCGACGCCGGCAGCCCGGCGCTCGATCTCGGCGGCGGCTGCCCGGCGACCGATCAGCGCGGGCTGCCGCGCGCCGATCCATGCGACGCGGGGGCCTTCGAGCTCCAGCGCTAGCTCTGGTGTCTGAGCCGGAGCGTTCGTCGCGTACCTCGCGCGGCAGGCGTGAGGTTTGGTCGCGCTGCGAAGCTGGGTGGCGTGAGCCGTGCGGGCTGCGGCGCCTCGCCGGACGCAGCGAGCCGCGTCTCGAGTCGAGGGCGCACCGCCGCACGGCTCGGGCCGCGGCGCGTACATCCTCGCGGCAGGCTCGAGGACTCGCCATCACGCAGACGCGGCGTGCGAGGAGTCGAGGGCCGCCTGCGCTGGCGCGGCGCTCCCCATCGCGGTGTTGACGGCGCGCCGAGCCGCGCCGCGATCTACGGCGAACGACGGGCGAGCGACCGCGTGCGCGGCCACGTCAGAGGCACCAAAGGTTTGCCTTGCTCTCGGTCGGCGAGGGAGACTCGGACATGGCTTTCTTCATTAACTCCTTCACTGCGCACCTGCGCCTCCTCACCCCCGCCGTCGCGCTCGCGCTCGCGCCTCTCGCCTGCAGCGGCGACGACACGGGGACCTCCGACACGGCGACGACGGGCTCGGGCTCGACCTCGGGCTCGACCTCCGACACCTCTTCCTCCTCCACCACCGACGACTCGACGACGACGGCCGCGAGCGACAGCGAGACCGGCACGACCGACACGAGCGACGCGACGGGCACGACGATGGACGGGACGACCGCCAACGACAGCGGCGACGGCGACTGCGTCGAGGAGTCGACCGTCCTGGCCGCCGACGAGGCCTCGCCGCTCGGGTTCTCCGCCGACGACGCGCTCGCCGGGATCAGCGGCCCGCGCAGCGGCACACTGACGTGGGTCGACGAGATGATCATCAGCGACGCCTACCGCGGGACCGAGCTGCCGATCACCCTCGGCGTCGCCTACGACGGCGGCGCGATCACCTTCGTCGAGGCGACCGACAACGGCGAGGTCCCCGATCCCAACTGCGTCTCGCGCGTCGAGATCGAGGTCAAGGTCGACTTCGCCAGCGACGGCGGAGAGTTCGCGGAGACCGGCGCGGGGATCGTCCGCGCGACCTCGGCCGACGCCGTCGAGCTCTACCCGCACAAGCTCTTCCCGCCGGCGCTGACGGGCACCCTCGACCTCGACGCGCTGATGGGGCTCGACCTGACCCTCGACGGGATGGATCTCCTGGGGACCTTCGACGCCGACAAGGCGACCGGCGGGGTCAACGGTGAGGCCAGCGACCCGAACCTCGGGAGCATCGGCTACGGGAGCTTGGCGACCCTCGTCGCCGGCGCGCCGCAGTAGTCCGGCTCCCCTTAGTCAGCGATCTCGCTGCCGTGCGCGGCGCGGGCGGAGGTGGCATCCTCCGCCCGTGCCCGTCTTTGCGATCCTCCGCCGCGCCGTCCGCCTCGCTCGTCAGGCGCCGGATAACGGCGCCCATTCTGAGACCCCGCGCCCACGAGCCTGCGCAGCTCAGCTCGCGGTCGCGGTCGGCCTCGTCGGCCTCGTCGCCTGCACGCCGTCGACCCCAGAGGTGGCCGCGGAGCGCTCCGAGCCCGCGCGCTCCGAGCCCGCGCCTGCGGCCGCCGATACCGACGCGACCGCGCCCGCCGACGGGATCGTCCTCGCCTATCGCTTCAAGGAGGGCGAGCGCTGGGTCGAGGCCGTCGACCTCGAGCTCCACTCGCGGCGCGCCGGCGAGGCGCCCGGCGACGCGCCGACGATGGTCGAGCGCCGGCGCGAGCGCTTCGAGGTCCTCGCGGCGAGCGACGGGGTGGCGACCCTCCAGGTGACGGTCGAGCGCGTCGAGCTCGAGCCCCGCGGAGGTCCTGCGGTCGACAGCGCCGCCGCCTCCGCGCCGCCGCGCGAGGCCCTCGCCCTCGAGCGGCTCGCCCTCGTCGGCGTGCCCGTGACCTACCGCCTGGCGAGCGACGGCGCGACCCTCGAGATCGTCGACGAGGGGACCCTGCGCGCCGCCGCGGAGGCCCGCTGGGACGCGCTGCGCGCTGAGGCCGGCCTCGCCCCGGCGACCGCGGAGGAGCGCGACCGCTGGCGGAACGCGGTCGGCGGCGAGCTGACCTCCGCGCGCGAGTGGGGGATCCGCCCCAAGCTCCCGCGCGCGCCGATCGCCGTCGGCGACGCCTGGACCGAGTCGACCACCACCTCGACGCTCTTCAGCGCCGAGGTCGTCTGGTCGATCGAGCACGTTCTCAAGGCCGCCGACGGCGACAGCGTGACGATCGCCCGCGACGGCGACGCGGAGTTCCGCGAGTCGCCGGCGATGGCCCGCTACCTCGAGCGCGCCGACGCCGGCCTCGCGGGGGAGCTGGTCATCGATCGCCGCAGCGGCGCCCTGCTCCGGGCTGAGACCACCGTGACCGCGCTCGTCGAGGCGGCGCCGCAGCCCGAGGCGGGCTTCGACGGCGGCACCCTGAAGATGCGCCGGATCCTCAAGCGCCGGCGCCTCGGCGCGCGCGAGTGAGCGCGTTCCCGGATCTCGCGGCGTGGCGAGTCGCAGCGCTCCGGAGCGTGTAGGATCGCCCCCGTGACACAGCTCAACGCAGCTCTCGTGGCCGCCCTCCTCGCGCTCGCGCTCGGCTGCTCCGGGGGCGCCGGCACGACCGAGACCGAGAGCGAGTCCGGGTCGACGACCGCGAGCTCGACCGCCGCCGAGACGGACGCGACGACGGCGGGCGAGGCCTGCGAGCCCTACTTCAACGGGCGCGAGGACGTCGCGGGCGAGGCCGTGAGCTTCACGATCCGCAACACGAGCGCGGCCCCGGTGTGGGTGCAGGCGAGCTACCTCGGCGAGGGAGAGAACAACCGCGCCCAGGTCGTCGAGCTCCGGCCGGAGGGCGCCGCCGATCCCCTCATCTCCGCGGCCACCGAGTGCGACTTCCCGTGCACGGGCTTCAAGGCGGATCCCTGCAACAACGGCTGCACCGACAACGGCCCGGGCAACTCGCCGATCTTCCTCGACGTCGGCGGCAGCTACGTCGTCGAGTGGGACGGGCGGCACCTCGTCGCCGACGCGCTCCCGGCGGCCTGCACCCCGGCGTCGTGCACGGACGCGGTCACCTGCGGCGTGTGGACGAGCGCCGGCGCCGGCGACTACGGGGCGCGCGTGACCTTCGGCGCCGAGATCTCCTGCGGCTCCTGCACCTGCTCGCCGAACGCCGACGGCTGGTGCACGATCGAGCAGCTCGGCGCGAGCCTCAACGATCCGCAGACCCTCGACACGCCCTTCGTCTTCCCCAGCGCCGCCGTCGAGCTGGTGATCAGCGACTGAGGCCCGCCGGGCCCGCTACTCGTCCTCGTCCTCGCCCGCGCCCTCGTCCGTCAGCCGCCCCTCGAGCTTCCACTGCTCGCGGCGCTCGCGGGCCCCCTCGCGCGACTCCTTGGCGCTCGGGTGCGGCTCGATCCAGCCACGGCGCTCGAGCACCGTCTCGCGCTTGGGCCCGCAGCGCGCCTCGTCCGGGCCGCAGAGGAGGCGGACGTGGATGTGCCCCTTGTGCCCGCGGGAGTGGCGGACGATCACCTCCCACTTCCGATCCTTGCGCGGCCAGTGGATGATCGACTCGAGCTCCTCGGGCGTCTTCCCCTCCCAGCGCGCGGCGCGGTAGAGGTACTTCTGCATCCTGTGGTCGAGGAAGATCATCGACACCTCGCCGGTGTCGACGAAGGCCTCGATCAGCTCCCAGAGCGCCGGCCAGTCGACGTTGTCGGGGGTCGGGTAGGTCTCGGGCGCGACCGTCGGCAGGAGCGGCAGGCGGATGTCGATGTCGAGGCCCGTGCGGTGCGAGCGGTGCGGCGGGAAGTAGCCGCCGCGCCGCTTGCTGATCGAGCCGATGAACATCGCGCCGTCGTAGCCGTTGTCGACGCGGAGCTGGGTGAAGGCCGCGACCATCACGTCGAGGGCGTGGGTGCTCGCGTAGAGCCCGCGCGGCTTGCCCTTGGTCCACATCGGCCAGTCCGGCAGGAGGATCCCGTTCCTCAGGCGCCCCGACTGCGGGTGGCCGAGGCTCGCGGCGTCGTCGCGGTACTCGAGCGCCGGCGGCGGCTCGCCGCGCGCGCAGTTGACGGTGCGCGGCTCGCCGGGGTCGATCCAGATCCTCAGCTCGGTCCCCGCCTCGAGCGGACGGCCGCGGCGCTGCGAGTTCCACGCCTTGAGGTCCTCGACCGCGACGCGGTGGCGGATCGCCACCTCGCTCCAGTCCTCGCCCTCGGCGGCCGCGTAGACGATCTTCTCGCGCGGCGGCGGCACCCGCGTGGTCTTCACCTTGAGCTTCTTTCCGGCGCGGACGCGGGCGCGGGGGCTGCTCAGCTTGTTCCACGCCGCGAGGTCCTGCGCGGTCACCCCGTAGCGGACGGCGATCTGCGCGAGGCGCTCGCGCGGGCGGACGACGTGGGTGATCCACTCCGACTTCGCGAGAACGCGGGTCTCGTCCTGCCAGCGGCTGCACGACAGCTCACCCTGGGCAGGGGGGGTGGCGGCCTCCTGATCGGCCTCCGCGGCCTGGGCCCAGAGGGCGAGCAGGGCGGTGAGCGGCCCTACCATCGACGTACGACGCTACGCTGATCCCGCGAGCGGGGCAAGCTGCGGCCCCCTGCGCGCCCTCTGCGTCGGCGTTTTTGGGGGGTTCAAGTCGACCGCGGCGGTCACCAGCGCTCCGGCGATCCGCGCACCTCCGCGGCTCGTCCGGGGCTCGCGCTCCCCCCACGGACCCGGCGCCGCGGCGATCCCCACCGCCGACGCGGCAAAGCGCCCGTATTTTCGCTAGAGTCCGAGGCGATGGCGAACCGCGTCAAGAGCCTGATCGAGTCGATCCACCAGGGCGGCTCCTGCCCCCGGCTGAAGATCGACCTGACCCGCGAGGGGGTCGTCTGCCCCGACTTCGTCTGCGAGAAGTGGGGCGAGGAGCTGATCATCGACCTCGACCCGAGCTACCCGCTCAACCTCGCGTTCACCGCGGTCGGCGTCGAGGCGGACCTCTCCTTCGGCGGCTACGTCACCCGCTGCAAGTTCCCCTACGCGTCGATCTACCTGATCGTCGACCGCAACACCGGCAAGGGCGAGCTCTTCGAGGAGAACATCCCGGAGTCGGTCCGGCAAAAGCGCCAATTCACGCCCGCGCCGCGGCCGAGCCCGGTGAAGGCGACGGCGACGCCGGCGGCGAAGAAGCGCTCCTCAAGCGACTCCCGCCGCCGCCGTCGGCGACGACCCCAGGAGGAGGAGACCGCGGCGCCGGCCGAGGCCCAGGAGGTCGAGGAGAAGGAGAGGACCAAGGGACCGAAGATCGGCCTCGTCGCGGTCGAACCCGAGCCCGAGGCCGAAGCCGAGGCCGCGCCCGCAGTCGAGTCCGCGCCGCCGACCGCCGACACCGAGCCCGCCGCCGCCCCGGCGCAGGCGCGCGACGACGACGACGATGAGGATGAGGACGACGATGAGGACGCCTCGGCCGACGCGGAGCGCCCGAGCGAGACCGAGGCCCAGCGCCGGCGGTCGATCTTCAAGGTGATCGACGGCGGCAAGTAGCCGCCGCGCTCACGTCGCGCCGGCGGGCGCGAGCGCGACCTCGACCTCGCCGCTGTGCATGAGGTTCGCGAGGACCTCGTAGGCGACCTCGGCGTCGCTGAGGGTCGCGAGTTCGACGCCGTCGAAGGCGACCGCCGGGTAGCGGGTGACCGAAAAGACAGCCGCTACCCCGGCGAGCGCGTCGCCCTCGGGCCAGGGCCCGAGGCGAGCGAGGGCGCGGACGCTCCCGCGCGGCAGGTTGACGCTGACGTCGAGCGGCTCGCGGGCGGCGTCGCCGGGCGCCGACCACCAGCCGCGGATCCGGACGCTCTGGTTCTCGAGGCGCTCGCCGTCGTCGGCGGCGGCGTCGAGCGGCGAGCCGAGGATGTGGAGCCCGCAGTAGGCGTCGCCGCTCGCCAGGCCGGCGCCGAAGATCGTCGACGGTGAGGTGTGGATCGCCTCGACGAGCGCGGCGACGGCCGCGGAGGGGTCGCTCGTGCCGCTGTGCGCCGCCTGCGGGTCGACCCCGGCGATCCCGAGCGTGTCGAGCTCCGGGGTCGGCGTTGCCGCGCTCGGGCCCTCGCCCGCGCTAGAGAGCTCGCAGGGGACGAGCTCGACCAGCGCGGTCGCGACGTAGGCCGACTCGACGCCGATCGTGTAGCCGAGATCCGAGACCATGACCCAAGCCCCGTCCTCGCGAGCCGCCCCCTCCCACGACCAGTCGAGGACGTAGGCGACGATCCCGTCGCGGTCGATCGTCAGCGGGCCGAGCTCCTCCTCGCCGGCGTCCGCGAGGCCGCCCGCCGCCGACGGCCGCGGGTCGTCGGCGACCTCGTCGACCTCGTCGTTCTCGACCGCGGCCGCGCCGGGATCGCAGGCGATCGCGCCGGTCCCGAGCCCGAGGCCGAGCGCGACGGCCAGCGCGTCCGCCCCCAGGCGCGGCCGCGGCCGCGGGCTCACGCGCAGTCCTCCGGGCAGTTGTCCGGGGTCTCCGGGCCGCCGCAGAAGTCGTCGCCGCAGCACATCGTCTGCCCCGGCATGCACTTCGGCGGGTTCATCCCGCCGCCGCCGCCGCCCTGCCCCTCGGCGTCGATCGGCTCGCCGCGGAAGCAGCCGGTGATGTAGGGGAAGCTCGCGGTCGCGCGGTAGGCGTAGCCGTCGGCGCCCTCGACCCCGTTGCAGCGGTCGAGGTAGACGAAGTCGTCGCCGCCCGGATCGGTCGAGCGATCGACGTAGCGGTGGGTGCACCACGAGTAGTCGAGGAGGGTGCAGACCTTGGCGACGTCGGAGCCCTGGGCGTCGCCCTGGACGACGTAGGAGCAGCGGAAGTCGCAGCCGTCGACGTCGCCGCCGCAGCACTCGCTGTCGGCGACGCAGCTCGTCCCCTCGATCCCGAGGGCCGCGTCCTCGCCGGGGTCGTCGCCCCAGGCGCCGAGGCCGTCGTAGACCCAGGCCGAGCGCGCGCGCTTGACCTCGGTGCACTGGCCGTCGCCGTCGCGGGCCAGGCACACGCAGGGGCCCTTGATCGGGTAGCCGTCGAGGCTCCAGCCGACGATCCCCGACTCCTCGACGCAGGCGCCGTCGAGCATGCCTTGCATGTCCCAGGCCTGCGACGCGGCGACGTAGCTCATCGCCGGCGTGCCGTCATCAGCCTGGGCGAAGCAGGCCTCGTTGACGCCGTGGTAGTGCATGCTCTGGGCCGTGTGCCCGCCGCAGAGGTCGAGCGCCGCGCCGCCCGTCAGGTCGTCGCCGAGGTAGGGCTCGCCGGCGACGTCGGGCATGTAGAAGAGCGGGCTGCCGAAGGGATCGGGGATCGTCGCCTCGTTCGGGCCGTAGACCGGCGCGCCGTTGGTCATCACCGCGGTCCTGCCGAGGCAGGCGATCTTGCGGTAGGTCGCGTTCTCGCCCGAGGCGAGCGTCTCCTCGAGGTAGAGGAGGTCGTCCTGAGCGAAGGCGCAGAGGTGGCCGGGCTCGCGGGTGGTCGCCTGCGCGGGGTTCTGCAGGAAGAGGTCGTAGGCGTCGCCGCAGGCCGCCTGGACGCTGACGGGATCCGCCTCGACGCCGCCGCCGATCGCCGCCGGCTGCAGCGGCACGCGGACGATCACCTCGTTCTCGACGAGGGGGTTCGGCGTCGTCTGGACGAAGTCGTAGTGCGGCAGCGAGTTGCTGGCGACGTAGGCGTAGGTCCCGTCGCAGAGCGCCTCGACGCAGGGGTCCATCGTCTGGCCGTTGTTGTCGATCGTCAGGTCGTCGACGACGAGGAGCGAGCGGACGAGCGCGTCGCCGCCGGCGACCTCGGTGCACGGGACGAGCGCGCCGGCGTCGGGGTAGAGCTCGGCGACGAGCTCCCAGGCGTCGAAGCAGGCGGCCGGCGTCCAGGCGTCGTCGCCGGTGCCGGCGGTCGTCGTCGTCCCGGTCTCGGTGCCGCCGCCGGTCGTGTCGGCGCCGCCGGTGGTCGTCGAGTCGGTGGCGCTCGCGTCGGTCGTCGAGTCGGTCGCGCTCGCGCCGGTCGTCGCGTCGGTCGCGGTCGCGCTGGCGCTGCCGACCCCGTC
>JAGQIT010001160.1 GCA_020431135.1 Myxococcales bacterium
CTTCCGAGGTGGCGCGCCTCGTTGCCGAGGGAGGTCATCTCGGACGCCAAGTTCAACTGGTTCGTCAACACCCACAGGCGTCGGCTCGCGGGCCTGCTTGAGCAGTGGTACACGCGCCGCGAGTGGCGTCGCTTGCTACCGCTGGCCAAGCGCACGTTCGCCGGCAAGATCGCAGCGCAGCTCCGTGACCCAAAGCGTGACCTCGCGGTGGTGCTCCCCCTCGCCGTCCAGATCGGCACGCCCGGCGCGCTGGAGCTCTGGCGCGAGTACGAGGGGCTCGGCGACGAGGAGCTCGAGGATCGGCTGGCCTCGCTCGTGAAGGTCCTTGAGCGTGGAGCGACGGCCCCAGCGCGGTCGACGTCGCAGCCCGCGCCCGTCGTCGACCTCACCGCGGCGAGGGAGGCGCGGACGAAGCGCAAGCGCGCAGAGGCCAACCTCGCCGCCATGACGCTCGCCATGGCGCTCTCCGAGAGCGGGCAAGAGGCCGACGACACCGAGCGCCAGGTTCTCCGCGGCTACTCGGGCTGGGGCGGCCTCGATCTCGATCGCTACGCGCCGAGCTTCCCCGCGGGCTGGGTCAAGGAGACCCAGGGGCTCATCCACGAATACTACACGCCCTCCGCGGTCGCCGACGCGATCGCCGAGGCCGTGTGCCCGCTCCTCGAGGGCGTGGCGACGCCTCGCAACCAGATCCACGCGCTCGAACCGAGCGCCGGCATCGGTCGCTTCATCGACGCCTTCGATCGTGCGCGCTGCGGCGAGCGCCCCGAGCTCCACTGGTCCGCGGTCGAGCTCTCCTCCTCCTCGGCCCGGCTCCTCCGCCTGGTCCGCCCCGACGTCGACCTCGAGGAGGGCAACTTCGAGAGCTGGGTCGCCAAGTACGGCGCCGAGCTCCAGGGCGAGTTTCAGCTCGTCGTCGCCAACCCGCCCTACGGGCAGCGAGGGACGAGCCGCGCCGACGACCCCGACCCGAGCTACAGCAAGGAGAGCGCGGCCGCCTGGTACTTCCTGCGCCGCGGCCTCGACATCTTGGCGCCGCAGGGGATCGGCGTCTTCCTCGTCCCGGCGGGGTTCTTGACGGGGACGAGCCCGGCGAAGAGGGAGCTACGCCGCAAGGTCCTCCGCAGACATCATCTCTCGTGGGCGGTGCGGCTCCCCGGCTCGGTCTTCCCAGGGGTGCGCCAGGACCACGCCGTCGACGTCCTTGTGTTCCGCGCCCGCGGGGGCGAGCTCGCCGACGTCGACGAGTCGGACGCCTTCATCTACGAGGGCAACTACTTCGACGAGTTCCCCGACCACGACCTCTCGGAGGGGACGAAGTTCGAGGGGCTGCCGCCGCTGGACGAGCGCACGGCCTGCGAGGCCTGCGCCATCAACACGTTCGGATGGGACCGCCCCACGGCCCCGCGACGCACGCCGATCGCCGCGGACGATCCGGCGCTGCTCAAGAGCCTGAGCGAGGCGGCTCGTCAGGCCCTGCAGGTCGGTCGCCGCGTCCGCCAGTACCGGGCCGCGGTCGCCGCGGGCGATCGCGTCGCCCACGACCTGCGCCCGGAGCTCCTCGCCGACCTCGAGTCGCTGGCGAAGGACGAGGCCACGCTCAAGACGATCCGCAAGCTGGCGGAGACCTCGGGCTCGGTCAACGCTGAGATCCTCAGCGGGGCGATCACCGCCACCGGGGGCGCCGACCTCCCCGAGCCCGGTCCCGAGGCTGCGCGCTACATCGGCGAGCCCGACAACATCGTCGAGCAGGCGTGGACGCTCTACCGCGATCGCCGGCGGCTCACGGTCCCCGAGCTCCTCGACTTCCATCAGTCGATCGGGGGGTCCATGGAGCGAGACGAGGCGCTCGCCGCCCTCTTCGACGCCGAGTGGTGCCTCGACGGGCCGACGCTCAAGAATGTCGTCCCCTTGGCCGACTACGTGACGGGGGACGTCGGCGGACGCAAGATCGAGCTTGAGCTCGCCCAGCTGAGCGCCGATCCGTCGCTCGGGCCTCAGCTCGAGAGGCAGCGCGAGCGGCTCGACCGAGCGCTCTCTCCTGCGCTCTTCTCTGAGATCCAAGGGGTCTCGCCGCGGCAAGGGTGGGTGCCGCTCAGGCTCGTGGCCGAGTGGGCCGGGGAGATGCTCGGCATGCACCGTCCTCCACCGCTCGAGCGGCGGGGCGGCGTCGTCCAAGTCGTCGGGCACTCCTACTCCCGCCTCGACCAAACTGGCGTGTCGGAGACCCTCGTTCGCCTCGTCGGCTACCTCAACCACGATCGAGGCTACTTCGCCCCGAAGTACGATCCGCCGGCGACGGACGCGACGCTGCCGCCCGGGTCGACCGCGATGACGACCCCGCTGTGGGAGCCCGGCCCCCTCGACGATCG
>JAGQIT010001161.1 GCA_020431135.1 Myxococcales bacterium
CCGCTCAACGCGGTGATCGGCTACAGCGAGCTCGTCGCCGACGAGCTCTCGGAGTCCGAGCAGGCCCACCTCGGCGACGACCTCGACAAGATCGGCGGCGCGGCCAAGCACCTGCTCGGGCTCATCGGCGACATCCTCGACCTCACGCAGATCGAGGCCGGGACGCGGGCGATCGAGCGGACGTCGATCCCGCTGCGCGAGGTCGTCGACGAGGTCGTCGTCCTCGTCAGCCCGGCGATCCGCGCGGCCGACAACGCGCTCCGCGTCGACGTCCCCGCCGACCTCAAGGTCCGCGGCGATCGCTTCGCCCTCGCCCGCGTTCTCGTCCACCTCCTCGACAACGCCGCGAAATTCACCGCGCGCGGGGCGATCGACCTGCGCGCGGAGGTCGACGGCGAGGCCGTCGTCATCGCCGTCCGCGACACCGGCGTCGGCGTCCCCCCGGAGGCCCAGGAGGCGATCTTCGACCGCTTCGCCCAGGCCGACGACAGCTCGACGCGCCTCTACGGCGGCGCCGGCCTCGGCCTCGCGATCTGCAAGGAGCTGGTCACGCGGATGGGCGGGACGATCGCCCTCGACAGCGCGCCCGGCGAGGGGAGCACGTTTTCAGTGCGCCTCGCCGTCGGCTGAGCGCTCAGTGGACGCCGGGGTCGAAGTAGACGTAGGTGCGCCCGGAGTTCTCGCCGTTCGCCGGTGACTCGGGGTCGCGGATGATCAGCTCGAGGCCGCCGACCCCGTCGATGTCGGCCCACTCCGCGGCCTCGCCGAGGTGCTGTACCTCCGGCCAGGCGCTGAGGATGTAGCCGCCCTCGCCCTGGGCGACCGCGCCGATGTCCACCGCGGTCGCCTCAACGTCGCCGTAGATCACGTAGGTCTCGACGTGCTCATTCGGCCCAGGACCGCCGACGTTGACCGCGAGGGTGATCTCGCCGCGGAGGTCGCCGTTCAGATCGCCCGAGAGGCTCGGGATGACGTACGTGTCCCAGCCGCCAGGCAGGCTCTCGGCGGTGATCGAGAGGCCCACGCCGTCGCCGAGTTCCTCGGGGACGCGGACGCTGCCGACCTGCGACCGCCCGTAGATCACATGCACGAGGTTCCAGCCGGAGCCCGCGGGGAGCGGGCCGCCGACGACGAGGTCGTCGAGCCCGTCGCCGTTGACGTCGTGCCCCGCGACGAGCTGGCCGCCCGCGGGGAGAAACGCGTAGGTCGCGTCGCTGAGGAGGACCGTGTACCCGCCAAAATCCGGCGGGACGATCACGTCGCCTTCGCCGTAGCTGTCGGTGAGGTCGAGGGTGCCGAGCGCGTCGCCGCCGAAGACGACGTAGATCTCGCTGTGCGACTCGTGCGGGCCGCCCCCTTCGAGGATCACGAGGTCGCGGAGGCCGTCGCCGTTCATGTCCCCCGCGGCGATCGTCTCGGGCGAGTAGACCCCCGTGATCGCGAAGCCGCCGTCGCCAGCGGTGAGCGCCTCGACGCTCGTCAGCGCCAGGGCGTCGCCGCCGAAGACGACGTAGATCGAGTCCACGCCCCCCTCCGAGCCGTCCCCGACGACGATCGCGAGGTCGTCGAAGCCATCGCCGTTCACATCTCCGAGTTGATACGTATGGACGCTGCCCGCCCATCCCAAGGGGACCTCGAGGAGGGCCCGGCCCTGCTCCGGCGCGAGCGCGTCGAGGTCGACGCTGGCGAGGACCGGCCCGCCGAAGACGACCGCGACCTCGGCGAGGTCCTCGCTGCGTTCGCGGCTGACGACGAGGTCGTCGAAGCCGTCGCCGTTCACGTCCCCGGCCGCCGCGAGAACGATCGCCCGGCTGCTGTAGCCGTCATCGAAGGAGGCGCCGTCGACCGCCGCGCCGTCGATCCCCGGCTCGATCTCGCCGACTCGCAAGACGCCCTCCTCTGCACGACCGAAGACGACGTAGCCCGGCGTTCCGCGTCGGCGGACGACCAGGTCGCCGAGGCCGTCGCCGTTCACGTCCCCGCAGGGGAGCGCCCCCGCGTAGTCGTCCGGGCCGGCGCCGTCGATCACGAAGCCGGGCGCCCCGAGGCCGCCTGTCTCCGTCTCCGTCGCGTTGGTATCCGTCGATGTCCCGGAGTCGGTCGCGCTCGCGGACGAGTCCTTCGCCGGCCCGCAGCCGACACAGATCGCGCCGATCGCCAACGCCCAAGCGGACTCTATCCTACGCACCTGCTCAGGCTAGCACGCGCCAGGCCGTCCCCGGGGGTGTCGACCGCCCGCTCGCGCGACCACTCGAGAGGACAGCTGCTAGGAGGCTGTCC
>JAGQIT010001162.1 GCA_020431135.1 Myxococcales bacterium
GCGGTTTCTCCGCGAGAGATGGCCGGAGCGCGAGATCGCGTGGGACTTCCGCCACATCCTGCTAGGATCGCCGCGATGCGACCGGGGCACAGGCTGCTGGGGGCGCTCGCGGGGCTGCTCGTCGGGGCGCTCGGCGGCGGCGTGAGCTGCCTCGGGGCCAGCGCGTTCAGCTGCGATGACGACGCGGCCTGTGATCTCCGCGCCGACGGCCGCTGCGAGGCCGACGGCCACTGCTCCTACCCGGACGACACCTGCCCGCTCGGCCGCCGCTACGCCGACGCGGGGGAGCTCGGCGACGAGTGCGTCGGCGCGGCGACGGGCTCGACCGGGTCGACGAGCGGGACGGGCACCGACAGCTCGACGGGGACGACCGCGGACACCGAGCCGACGACGGGGACCGACACCGACACCGACACCGACACCGGCAGCGGCCTCGACCCGTGCACGGCGCTGTGGACCATCGATCGCCCGACGCCGAACGAGGGCGGCGCCGCCGGCTGGTCGGTCGCGGTCGACGACGCGGGCGACGTGGTGATCGCCGGCTGGAGCTTCGCCGCGGGGTCCGGCAACCAGCTCTGGGTCGGCAAGTACAGCGCCTTCGCTGAGCCGCGCTGGGAGGCGGCGCTCGGCAAGCTCGCGGAGACCGACAGCCGCGCCGGGCTCGCGCTCTGGCCGGCGGGCGACGATCCGGCGAAGATCGTCGTCGCCGCGGCGACCGAGGCGGCCAAGCAGCGCTCCGAGCCGACGCTCGTCGTACTCAGCGGCGACGGCGACGAGCTCGGCCGCCGCGTCTTCGACGACGGCGACGACTTCGAGGACGGGGACATGAACCCGATCGACTCCTTCGACGCCTTCGCCGACGTCGCCTGGATCGCCGACGGCGGGTCGCTGGTGGTCGTCGGCAGCGAGAGCGGCGGCCCCTACGACCGCGCGATCCAGGCCCGCGAGTTCGCGGTGAGCGGCGACGACCCGGCGGCCTGGGGTGAGAGCTGGTCTGCGACCTATCCGCTCGGGATCAACCGCGACCGCGGCCTCGGGGTCGCGGTCGCCGACGGCTTCATCAACCTCGGCGGCTACCGTCGTCACGCGGGCGGCGGCGATCCGATCGACAGCGCCTGGCTCGGGCACCTGCGCGCGGGCGCGGGCGACGGCCTCGTCGACGCCGGCGACGAGTGGTCCGCCGAGGCGCCGGAGGGGGCGCTCGGGGCGCGCTCTGCGGCGATCCACGGGGTCGCGGTCCTCGCCGACGGATCGATCGTCACGGTCGGCGAGCACCAGCTCGCGGAGGGCGGCTCGCGGCGCGGCTGGCTCGCGCGCTGGGGCGCCGACGGGGCGCTCGTCTGGGAGGAGACCCTCGCGGTCGACGGCTACGATCGTGACGCGCTCCTCGAGGCGGTGATCGCCGACGACGCGGGCGGCTTCGTCGTCACCGGCTCGCTCCAGACCGGCGCCCAGGATCAGCTCTACGTCTTCGATCTCGTCGCTCGCAGCTACGCCGCCGACGGCTCGCCGCGCTGGACCTGCACCGAGGGGGACGGCGGCGCCTACGTCGGCCACGGGCTCGCCTTCACCGCGGAGGGCGACGTCATCGTCGTCGGCAGCCGACCGGCGCCGGGCGTCGAGGGCGGCAGCCGGATCTGGGCCCGGAAGTACCCGGGCTGAGCGGGTCCGCGTCGCTGCGCACAGGCGCTCGCCCTCGGCCGCTCCTTGGCCCCGCGAGCGGCCGTGTCCATGCTCTCGCGCCGCGATCGTCGGATCGTCGCGACAGGCCGACGGCGAGGGCGAGCGCCTAGCTCGCCCCGGCGAGGAGGGGCTCCGATCGTTCGGAGGAAGAGCTACTGTACTGGGCGGTACATCTGCGTCGACGAGGGCCGGCGAGAGCGCGCGTCGAATCCTCGGACAGCCTCCTAGGGGCCCCGCAGGAGCGACGCGGAGGCGACCGCCGCATCCGCGGGCTGGCGCCGCCCGTGGCCTGTGCGATGATCCCCGCGCCCGTGTCCGACGCCCCCCAGACGAGCGGCCGCATCGTGATCCCCAACGATCTTGGGGCGCGCCTCGAGGCGATCGCGGCGCCGCTCCCCGATCCGAAGCCGCTGCGCTACGCGGCCGTGCTCGCGCCGCTGCTCCCGGCGATCGATCCTGAGGAGGGCCCGCGCCTGCTGCTCATCGAGCGCGCCGGCGACCTGCGCAAGCACGCCGGCCAGCTCGCCTTCCCCGGGGGCAAGCCCGAGCCCGATGACCGCGACCTCCTCGAGACGGCGCTGCGCGAGGCCGAGGAGGAGGTCGCCCTCGATCGCCGCGTGGTCCGGGTGCTCGGCCGCCTCGCGCCCGTGCCGACGCCGACCGGCTACATGATCATCCCCTACGTCGCCCGCGTCGTCAGCGACTGGCGGCCGACGGTGCTCGACCCCGGCGAGGTCGCGGCGACCCTGACCCCGAGCCTGCGCAGGCTCAGCGACCCCGCGGGCTACATCCACCGCGGCAGCGCCGAGTGGCGCGGGCAGCACTACGAGCTCCACGAGTTCGCCATCCACACGCCGCCGCTGTGGGGCGCGACGGCGCGGATGGTCTACGACCTCCTCCAGCGCCTCGACCTCGACCCGCGCGGCGGCGACCGCTGACGGCCGGACGATGACGGCGACGGCGACGGACATGGACGACCGCGGAGCCGACGACGACGCCCCGCGCCTCGACGCCGCGGCCCTCGAGGAGCTCGCGCGCGCGGCCGCCGAGCTCGGCCTCCTCCGCCTCGGCGCCGTCGCCCTCGACCACCCGGGCTTCGCCCCGGCCTACGCCGCCTACGACCGCTTCCTCGCCGACGGCAAGGCGGGATCGATGGGCTACCTCGAGCGGACCGCGGCGGTGCGCAGGGACCCGGCGCAGATGCTCCCGGGCGCCCGCACGCTCCTCGTCGCCTGCGTGCCCTACGACGGCGAGCCCGGGCCGATCGCCCGCTACGCCCAGAGCCTCGACTACCACACGGTGATCCACAGCCGCCTCCTCGACCTCGAGGCGCGCCTGCGGGAGCTGGTCCCGGCCGCGCGATCGCTCGTCTGCGTCGACACCAAGCCGCTCCTCGAGCGGGCGGCGGCGGCCCTCGCCGGCCTCGGCTTCCTCGGCAAGCACGGCTGCCTGATCGTCCCGGGGCTCGGCTCGTATGTGCTCATCGGCGCGCTGATGACAACCGCGGCGCTGGCCGACGCGCCCGGCGGGATCGACCCGGCGAGCGCCCGCGAAGGCGCGCCCTGGGACGCCTGCGGGAGCTGCCGCCGCTGCCTCGACGCCTGCCCGACGGGCGCCTTCGACGGCCCCGGCGACCTCGACCCGCGGCGCTGCATCGCCTACCTGACGATCGAGGAGCGCGGGCCGATCCCGGAGGCGCTCGCGGCGAAGATCGGCGAGCGGATCGCCGGCTGCGACG
>JAGQIT010001163.1 GCA_020431135.1 Myxococcales bacterium
TCCTCCACAACATGGAGCGCCTCGGCATGCCGAAGGTCGAGTCCGCGCGCAAGACCCTCCAGGCGCTCAACCCGGACGTCAAGGTCGTCGCCCACCAGGAGCGCCTGACCTCGGAGAACATCATGGAGATCCTCGCCGGCTACGACCTCGTCGTCGACGGCGCGGACAACTTCCCGACGCGCTACCTCCTCAACGACGCCGCGCTCAAGCTCGGCAAGCCGGTGGTCCACGCGTCGATCTTCCGCTTCGAGGGCCAGCTCACCACCTTCCTCCCGGATCAGGGGCCGTGCTACCGCTGCCTCTACCCCGATCCGCCGCCGCCCGGGATGGCCCCGAGCTGCCAGGAGGCCGGGGTGCTCGGCGTCCTCCCGGGGATCGTCGGCTGCCTCCAGGCCAACGAGGCGCTCAAGCTGATCCTCGACGCCGGCCAGAGCCTCAGCGGCCGCCTGCTCGTCTTCGACGCGCTCGGGACCAAGTTCCGCACCCTCAAGCTGCGCAAGGATCCCGAGTGCCGGGTGTGCTCGAAGCACCCGGACGAGATCGAGCTGATCGACTACGAGGAGTTCTGCTCGATCGGCGGCTGAGCCCGCTCGTCTCCGAACGTCGAGGCCGGCGCGAGCGATCGCGTCGGCCTCGCGCTCTTTGGTGCACGGTTCGCCCGGTCGCCGCGGAGGTTCTCGAGTCCTCCGTCGCGGAGGACGGGGCGGCGATCGCCGCCGCCCTGTGCTAGGAGTGCCGCGATGTCGACCGCCGATCCTGCGCCGCTCGAGCCGCTCCACTGGCGTCACCTCGCGCCGATCTGGGGCCACCCCTACCGCGGCTACCAGCGCCTGCACGCGCGCTACGGGCCGACCGTCGCGATCGACCGCCCGGGGCGCAAGCCGATCGTCTTCACCAAGGACGAGGACTTCGCGACCGCCTGCCTCGTCGAGCACCACGACGCCTTCACGCGGCCGCTCAACATCGTCACCGGGATCTTCCGCAGCCTCGTCGGCGACGCGATCGTGTCGTCGGAGGGCGCGCAGTGGCAGGGTCGACGCCAGCGCGGCAGCCGGCGGATCCGCGGCGCGACCCTCGAGGACGATCAGGTCGAGCTTCTGCGCCGCGGCCTCGGCGAGCTCCGCGACGAGGTCGCGGCCAACGCCCGCGGCGAGGTCGTCGACCTCCTGCCGGCGATCGAGCGCTTCACCCTGACCCAGTCGATCCGCCTGGTCTGCGGCCGCGAGATCGAGCGCGGCCCGGAGCTCGAGCGCCTCCACCGCGCGATCCAGACGATCATGGGCGGCACCCAGCAGATCGCCGACATCCGCCGGCAGATGTTCCTCTACTCGGTGCTGCCGAAGGCGCGGAAGATCCTCGACGCGCCGCTGCGCCGGGCGATCCGCCCCTCCTTCGCCCTCTACGCCGCCTACGAGCCCGACCCCGAGGTCCGCGAGCTGCTGATCGCCACCTTCGAGAACCCGTCGACGGCGCTGTCGTGGACCCTGAGCCTCCTCGGCGAGCACCCAGAGCACCTGGAGCGCGTCCGCGACGAGGTCGCGCGCGTCGATCTCATCGGCGACTCGAGCGTGACGATCGCCGACATCGACGGCCTCGCCTACACCGGCGCGGTGATCCGCGAGGCCCTGCGCCTGCGCCCGCCGATCGCCTACCTGTCGCGGCGGGCGACCCGAGACGTGGCGATCGGCGACGTCCTGATCGAGCGCGGCACCCACGTCCTCGTGATCCCCTACTGCCTGCACATGGATCCCGAGCGCTGGCCGGCGCCGGAGCGCTTCGACCCGACGCGCTTCCTCAGGGCGGACGGCAGCGTCAGCACGCGCGGCCCCGCGGGCGGGCGCCTGTGGTCCTTCGGGTTCGGGCCGCGCGGGTGCCCGGGGACCCGCCTCGCCCTCCAGCTCGCGACCGCGGCGCTCGCTGTGCTCGCCCGCGACTTCCGCTGGACGTCGCCGGCCGAGCGCGCGCGCCCGCTGCCGACCGGGCGCTACCCGTGGAACGAGAAGTCGCCGGTCTGGGAGCGCCTCAGCCGGTCGGCATGACGACGCCGCAGCAGTTGATGTCCGGATCGGAGCCGACGCACACGGGGTCGTCCTGGGGGACGCACGGCTCGCAGCGGAAGCGGAAGCGGTCGAGGAGGACGACGCTGGCGAGGGCGGCGTCGCCCATGTCGGCGAGGAAGATGAAGATCCGCAGCTCCTCCTCGGCCGGCATGTTGGCGTTGATCCGCAGCCAGTCGCCGCCGGCGTGGCCCTCGAAGCCGGTCCCCATCAGCTCGAGCTCGGCGCAGGCGAAGCCCGGCCCGGCGGAGCCGAAGGCGAGGCAGCTCTTGTCGTTGCCGATCGGCTTGTCGGACCAGTGCGGGTGGAGGCTCGTCGAGCTCGTCGACTGATCGCCGATCCGCGACACCGTCCCGGTGTACCCCTCGCTGACCTGCCAGACGACGAAGACGTCGCTGTACGCGGTGTCGACGTAGTCCGGCCACTCGGACGAGAAGAACGCGAAGTCGAGGGAGTAGCCGGCGCTGTCCTTCGGCGTCTGGGTGGTGAAGGTGGCGACGATGCGATCGTTGGCGTTGCCCATGCTCTTGTCCCAGAACGGCTGGAGGACCCCCGAGTCGTCGTCGCCGGGCATGAACATCGGCAGGAAGAGGTTGTCGTTCGGGTTGCCGTTGTCGCCGTTCATCACCTGCGAGTTCATATCTTCGAGGACGACGCCGTCGCCGTTGGGCTCGCTGATCACCCCGGTGCTCAGCATCAGCATCGACGCCCCCTCCCGGGCGACGAAGCCGCCGTCGAAGGCGCCGAAGCCCTCGGCGATCGTCCAGGCCTTCGGGTCGGGGCTGTTGAGGACGTACTCGGCGATCGGGATCGTCGTGCTCTCGTCGTCGGCCTCGCAGCCGAGGCCGAGCGCGCGGAAGGGGGAGAGCGGCAGCGCCTTGAGGAGGTCGTCGTCGCACGAGACGTACTTCTCGGCGGGGACGCAGGCGGGCGGCGGGGTCGGCGTGCAGTTGGACTCGCAGCCGTCGCCGTCCATCTGGTTGCCGTCGTCGCACAGCTCGTCCCAGGCCTTGGTCCCGTCGCCGCAGACGCCGGGGGCCGAGTAGGTGCAGTCGGCGTCGCAGCCGTCGTCGTCCACCTCGTTGCCGTCGTCGCAGATCTCGCCATCGACGATGACGCCGTCGCCGCAGACCTCCTCCGGCGGCTCCTCGGTGCAGGTCGCCGAGCAGCCGTCGCCGCCGTCGAGGTTGCCGTCGTCGCACTCCTCGCCGAGCTCCGGCTCGACCTGGCCGTTCCCACAGGTCTCAAGGGCGCAGGTGAGCGTGCACGTCGACCCGCCGGCGCCGTTGAGGTCGCCGTCGTCGCACTCCTCGCCCGG
>JAGQIT010001164.1:0-729 GCA_020431135.1 Myxococcales bacterium
GTCGAAGGCGTAGATCACCTTGAGGTCCTTCGCCTTCGGATCGGCGTAGACCGCGGCGCCAGCGTAGTGGTGGAAGAGGTCGAGGGCGAAGAGGCGAGGGAAGAGAACGCCGGCCTTGACCTTGAGCGCGCCGATCTTGACGGTCTCGGCGTCCTTGAGGGTCCCGCCGAGATCGCAGATCCGGGCGGCCTGCGGGCGCAGGAAGATCTCCTCCCAGGTCGGCAGCGCCATCGCGCCGATCAGCCAGTCGATCTTCCCCCCCCACAGCGGGTGGCTAAGGTCGGCGAGGCTCGCGTAGGGGAGCGGCGCGCCGTCCTCCGGGAGCTCGACGCCCGCGCCCCGCTTGAGGGTGGCGACGACCGCTGAGAGGCCGTTGAACTGGCGCATCAGCGTCAGGAGATCGGCGGGGACGGGGAAGCCGAGGGCGGCCTCGACGCGGGCGATCAGCGCGTCGTCGGCGGGCGGGCCGTAGCCGAGGTGGAAGACCGCGTCCTTGTGTCGGCTCAGCTCCTCGCGGCGAGAGGAGATCGCGGCCTTGAGGCGGTCGAGGTAGCCGACGAGCGGCTCGCCGAGGTCGGCGAGGGTGTAGAGCGCCTTGCCGGTGGCGACGAGCTTGGGGTCGCTGGGGTCGGGGCAGAGGTAGGCCGTCGCCACCGACTTGCTCATCACCCCGTGGGCGCCGGCGCCGAGGAGCCAGGCCCAGATCTCGTCCTTCCTGATCCCCGGGAA
>JAGQIT010001164.1:846-1810 GCA_020431135.1 Myxococcales bacterium
CCCGCTCAGGATCGCCGAGAGGCGGCGCCCTGAGCGGGTGGAGGCGGCGGTCGATCGCCCGCTACTGGCAGACGGGCCCGAAGTCGAGGTCGTTGACGCTCGACTCCAGCGTCGACTTGAGCTCGGACGTGTTCGAGCCGTCGAGGGCGATCTCGTAGAGCGACTTGAGGCTGTTGCTCAGCGCAGACTTGTTGAGGGCGTTGTAGGCCAGGCCCGCGCCGGGGGCGATGTCGAGGGTCGCGGCGACCGTCGCCACGCCGGTGTCCGGGTCGACGTTGAGGATGCGCTTCTGGAGGCTGTCCGAGATCAGCAGGTTGGTGGTCGCGCAGTCGAAGGCCATGCCGCAGGCGGCGATGTTCACCGGCTTGTCGTCGAGCATGATCGTCACCGCCGTGTTGACGGCGCCGGTCTCGGTGTCGAAGGTGACGAGCTCGTCGCTGTTCGAGTCGACGCCGTAGAGGATCCCCTCCTGGTTGAAGGAGAGGCCGCAGATCGAGCGCCCGTGGACGGCGAGCTCGATCGGCGCGTCGGCGGTGCAGTAGTCCATCATCGCCAGGCGGCTCTGGGCGGCGTTGGCGACGTAGGTCAGGCCGTTGTCGGGGGAGACCGCGGCCGAGATCACGCTCCACTCGCCCTCGAGGCCGAGGATGTCGACGGTGCCGATCACCGAGATCGCGCCGCTGTCGATGTCGACCTCGCCGACGTCGCCGCCCTCGAGCACCGAGAAGAGGAGCTGGTTGCCGGGGTTCATGTCAGCGTTGGCGTCGTAGCAGTCGGCGCCGCCGACCACGCCCGGCGGGACGTTGGCGTCGCCGTAGCCGTCGCCGTCCTCGTCGCGCATGCACTCGGTCTCGCTCTCGAGCTCGGCGGCGCCGGGGAAGGTGTACTCGTCGCTGTCATCGCAGTCGCTGCCCGGGGTGACGTCGGGGTTCTCGGGCATGCCGTCGCCGTAGCCGTCGCCGTC
>JAGQIT010001165.1:0-700 GCA_020431135.1 Myxococcales bacterium
CCACCGCCGCCGCCGCCGCCGCGGCGAGGCTTGTTCTCGGCCTCATTGACTCGAATGGCCCGACCGTCGAGCTCCGCGCCGTCCATCGCGCGCATGGCGTTCTCACAAGCGGTGTCGTCGGAGAAGCTGACAAACCCAAAGCCGCGCGAACGACCGGTCTCACGATCCGTGACGACGTTGGCCTCGGTGACCTCGCCGAACTGGCTGAAGGCGTCGCGTAGACCCGCGTCGGTCGTTCCCCAGCTCAGGCCACCAACAAACAATTTCTTCATCTCTTCTCTTCTCTTCTCTGCACCCCCACGATCGGGGGACGAGTCAAGGTGCGCTGCGGCGCGTCGGCTGTCAACGATCGCGCGCCGACAAAGTCGTGACTCTTCGACCCCCCTCGGCTGCGTGCGTTCTGTCTCGCAACCGGGAGAGAGGGGCCGTAGCGCGGCCGTGGAGCGCCTGCGCTGGCCCCGATGGGTCGCGCCTTTCTTGCGCGCTTGTATCGGCAACCACGCCGGTGGCGCGAGACCGGAGATCACCTCCTCGCCCCGCGAGGTCGCCGAGGCCGCCGGCCCGGAGGGGCCCGGGAGGTGGACAGCACCAGCTCCGAGGGGTTGGTCCTCCCCATGACTGTCCCGCTCGTCGGCAGGCGGCTCCCGCTCGGCGACCCTCGGCCCTGAAGCCTGCAGTGCGGCGCGTCGACGAGGCCGAG
>JAGQIT010001165.1:708-5156 GCA_020431135.1 Myxococcales bacterium
GCGGCGCGAGGGCCCGCGTCCTTTGCGGGGCAGCCCGTGGCGAGCGAGGGTCAAGCCGCGATCGCTGCGCGGCGGCCTCGCGGCGCCGCGGCCATGCGCGACCCTTTGCGGCCTGCGCTGGCCGACGACCGCTGGGCTCGCCGCATCTCACGGCGCCTCCGCCCCCCGTTGGCGGCCCGACGACGCCGAGCGCTTCGGCCGGGCCGACAAAAATGAAGAACCCGCGCTGCTCGGGCCGCGCGGGTCTCCTTCGACGGGGCCTATGACCCCTACATGCCGCGCTGCTCGATCCGCGCCCGCAGGGTCTCGAGATCCGGCGCCTCTTCCTTCGGACGGGCGAAGATCAGGAAGACCTTGGCGAGCCCTTGAGCCCAGGTCATCGAGCGGTAGGGGAAGCCGCGCTCCTCGCAGAAGCGGCGGACGTACGGCGCCATCTTCGGGTAGTAGACGTGCGAGTAGCTCGGGAAGAGGTGGTGCTCGATCTGGTACTGCAGCCCCGAGCAGGCGAAGCTGCCGAGGACGCCGGTGCGGAAGTTGACGGTCGTCGCCGTCTGCAGGGCGAGGAAGTCCTTCGACCAGCTCCCCTTGCTGACGCAGCCGGCCTCGTGCGGGTAGTGGGCCGGGGCGAGGACGGCGAAGAGCGGGTAGCCGAGGGCGCCGATGCGGATCACCGAGGCGATGAGCGCGTCTTCGACGGGGATGAACATCGACGGGATCCCGACCCACAGACCCCAGTAGAGGATCATGCAGCCGAGGTCGATCCAGTGGGCCCGCTTGCGCTTGGCCGGGTCGAGGAGGTTCTCGAAGATGAAGGTCCAGCTCCGCCGCTGACGCAGGTAGGTGTGGACCCAGAGGACCAGCGGGAAGACGTAGGCCTGGATCTTCGTGTAGTAGAAGCGCGCGAGGCCGGAGCTCTTCTCGAGCTCCTTGTCGGTCGACACGAAGAAGGGCGGGAAGTCGCAGTCGCCGTCGACGCGCATGACGTTCGGCGACGTGTGGTGGACGACGATATGCGAGTGCCGCCAGTAGGTCAGCGACAGGTTGACGAAGACCGGGTAGCCCAGGTAGCCGAAGAAGTTGTTCACCCAGCGCTTGCTGCTGCCGCCGTTGTGCGTCCAGGTGTGGGTGTTGGTGGCGACCGCCAGGGTGCCGTAGGTCGACACCGCCATCGCCAGGATCCGCAGCCACAGCGGCTCGGCGAGGAGGAAGACCACGTATCCGGCGAGGGAGATCGCCATCCCCAGGAAGAAGCCCGCGGCGACCCGCCCGGTCGCCTTGCGATTCCACCCATGTGCGCTGAATTCAGCGCGAAGCTCTGAGAGGCCGTCGAGATCCACGTACCTTGCGTACGCTGCTCTAGACCCCCTCAGCAAGCAGAATTCCGCCCTTCGTCGGGCGTGGACCTCCGCTGCGTCAGCTCCTCAGCCGCCGCCCTGTTGGCCGCTCTGCGCCGGTTCTCCGCGCCGCGCGGCCCCATCCGCGCCCCGATGTTGCGGCTGCGAAGGCGACGGCGGCGAGTTTCCTCTCATCCCCGGGCGATCGCGATCCGGCGCGCCGGCTCACCGCAGGCGCCCCATCGCCCGCGCGCTCGAGCGCTCTGCTAGGCTGCCCCGCGGCGGAGAACGGAGGCGCGCGTGCGCGACGAGAAGACGGTCATCCATGTCAGCACCCGCGAGGGCTACGACCGCTGGGCGGCGATCTACGACGACGAGCCGAACCCGACGACATGGCTCGACGCCCGCGAGCTCCCGGCGCTGTGGCCGGCGCTCGCCGGCCGCCAGGTGATCGAGCTCGGCTGCGGCACAGGTCGCGTTCTCGGCCCGCTGCGCGAGCGCGGGGCGATCGTCACCGGGGTCGACTTCGCGCCGGGGATGCTCCAGAAGGCGGCGGCCAAGCACCCCGACGCCCGGCTCGTCCTCCACGACCTCGGCGCGCCGCCCCTCCCCTTCGCCGACGCGAGCTTCGACGTCGTCGTCTCGAGCCTGGTCTTGGAGCACATCGCGGATCTCGCGGGCTTCTTCGCCGAGGCCCGCCGCCTGTGCCGCCCGGGCGGGGCGATGGCCCTGTCGACGATGCACCCGGCGCTCTTCCTCCGATCGATCCAGGCCCACTTCTACGACCGCGCGCGCGCCGAGGAGGTCCGCTTCGAGAGCTTCCCCCACCAGGTCGGGGCGATCGTCACGGCCGCGCTTGGGGCGGGGTGGACGATCGAGGCGATCGTCGAGCGGATCGTCGACGAGGCTCTCGGCGAGCAGCACCCGAAGCTCGAGAAATTCGTCGGCTGGCCGCTGTGGCTCGGGCTCCGCCTGCGCCGCGACGCCTGAGCTCCCTCAGCCTCACGATCCAGCGAGGAGGTGGCGGCGCGAGGCCGCGGCGATCGACAGGCGCCAGCCGTCGACGTGGGCGAGGGCCCGCGCCCGGCGGACCGCGGCCGCGCCGCGCAGCAGCGCCTCGGCGACGTCGGCGACGCGGCGGTTCTCCGGCGCCTCGAGGCGAGTGCCGACGACCCAGGCGTTGAACGCCCCGATCGCCGGGCTCGTCCACACCTGGTAGTCGCGGCGGCGCTCGGGCTCGCCGTCGCGGGCCCAGCGGGCGGTCTTCGCCAGGTACCAGCGAAACACCCCGCACAGGCGCTGCTTGGGATCGGCGGAGACCCTGGCGAGCTGGGCCGGCGAGCGGCCGCCGAGGTAGGTCGCGGTCTCCTCCCAGATCGCGGCGAGCGGGGCGCGAAAGACCTCCTCCTCGAGGCGCTGGACGACCTCCGGCGGGATCGCCTCGAGGCTGTCGTAGGTGCGGTAGATCGCGGCGAGGCGGCGGGCGACGGCGGCGTAGCTCGAGCCGCGGCGGAGGACCTGGACCTCCGCGCCGACGGCGAAGAGATCCGGCGCCGGGGCGACGGCCGTGTCGGTGACCGTGGCTGCGGCGAGGAGGCGCTTGACCGCCGCCGAGGTCCCGGCCTCGACGCACGCCTGGTGGACCGAACCAAGGAGCACGTAGTCCGCCCCCATCGCGTAGGCGCTGGCGATCGCCTGCGGCTCGCCGAGCCCGCCCGCGGCCCCGACCCGCAGCTCGCGGTCGTAGCCGTGGGTCGCCGCGGCGCGGTCGCGGACGGCGAGAACGGCGGGGAGGAGGACGGCCAGCGGCCGGCGATCCGTGTGCCCGCCGGAGTCGGCCTCGCAGGTGATGTCCTCGGCCACGGGGATCGTCGCCCCGAGCCGCGCCTCCTCGGGGGTGAGGGCGCCGTCGCGGACCAGCGCCCGCAGGACTCGGGCCGGCGGCGGCGCGAAGAACCGCTCGGCGACCTCCGGCCGCGACACCTTGGCGACGATCCGCCGCGGCGATAGGACGCGCCCGTCGGCGCCGCGCCGGAGGCCCGCGCAGCGCAGGCGGACCAGCGCCCGAGCGCAGCGCAGCAGCCCCGAGACCTCGATGCAGGGGACGCCGGCGGCGATCAGGAGCTCGGCCCGGGCGGCGGTCGCCTCGGGATCCGAGGGGTCGTCGACGAAGCTGATCCCGTAGGGTCGATCGCCGAGGCCGCGGAGCTCGTCGAGCGCCGCCGAAACGACCGCGTCGCTGAGCCCGGCGGCCCCGAAGAACGCCAGGTGCCCCGCCCGCGCGGCCGCCTCGACGAGGCTGACCGAGCCGATCCCGAGGGCCATCGAGCCGATGACGTAGGTCGTCCGCGCCCCGTGGACGGCGCGGAAGCTCGGGCTCCCGAGCCCCTCGACCGGCGCCGGCGGGGCCCAGCCGAGGACCTCGTCGGCGCGCGTCGGAGCCCCGCAGGTGAGCCGCAGACGTCCGCCGGCGCGGGCGAGTACGAGGGGCTCAGCGAGGCGGTGGAGCAGGTCGAGGGGGTCCGAGGGCACGCGGTCGAGGCGGTGGGCGAGGTTCATCGCGGAGGTAGTGATCGGCGGCCCCAAAGTGCCCCCGTGTGCTCTCTCACCGGTCGTTTGCGCCCCGATTCGCCGGTCGCTCGCCCGCTTGCCGGCCCCGACGATCGTCGAACCGCGAGGTCGGATCGCTGCGCCAGTGTCCGGCGATCGATCCGACCTCGCGCGTCGATCACCGCGGGCACGATCGAGGAGAACCAAGCGCCGCCCGCTCGGGTCGCATCTCGAGGCGACGATCCGATGTCGACGCGGCCGCGACCGCGGCGCGACGCGCCGCGCCGTGATCACCACAGTGCGCCGCGTGCCGTCCGCTGAACGGGCGCGACGCGGCGGTTCAACGGGCCCTCCGTGCGCCCTCCGTGCGCCCTTCATCGACCCGCCACGCGGCGACGTCGATTGACGCGCGCGCGCGCCCGACGGTAGCGTATCGCGCCCGCGCGCCTGCGCCGGGCCCCCGGAGAACCGCCTTGTCCGCAGCCACTACGAGCACCGCACCGACGCATCCGCCTGGCCTGATGGTCTGCTTCCTCGCCGAGATGTGGGAGCGCTTCTGCTTCT
>JAGQIT010001166.1 GCA_020431135.1 Myxococcales bacterium
CCTAAACCGTAGGCCGCAGGTTCGATCCCTGCTGCGGGCATTGATCCCGGCGGTCGTTCGACCGCCGGACGCAACAGGCGGAGGACGCGGCCGAACTCGGGGGTGCTAGGGCACTCTCGATGGACTCGGATTTCGCCACGAACGTCGCAATGGGCGCTGGCCGGAGGGATCTCCCGCCGGCCTCGAGGAGCGGCGATGCGCCGCCGCGCGGATGCCGCTCTGACGGCGCTGTGTTCGTGGCCCTGTGCGTCCACTCGACTGGACGTTTCGACCGTGGAGGCTCGCGTTGATCTCGGCCGAGGCCGCGCTGTTATATGCTCGTGCGCCCGGGATGGTGCGCGCAGATCCACTCATCGGTAGCGTCATCGCGGAGCGCTACCGACTTGATCGACGGATCGCGTCGACCGACATCTCGGTCGTCTACGAAGCCGCCGATCTGAGGGCCGAGGCGCCCGGAGAGGCGCCCGGAGAGGCCGCAGAGCGCCGCTGTGCCGTCAAGATCCTCCACGCCGCCCGCGAAGACGTCGCCGCCCGGTGCATCCGCGAGGCCGAGGCGATGGCCCGCGTCGCCAACGCCCACGTGGTCGAGGCCCTCGACCACGGGATCCTGCCCTCGCGCAACGTCTTCATCGCCATGGAGTTCCTCGACGGCGAGTCGCTGTCGGCGACGCTGGAGCGCGAGGGCCCCCTGCCCTGGCGTCGGGTCGTCCACCTGGGGCGCCAGATCGCCGAGGCGGCGGCGGCGACCCACGCCGAGGGGATCATCCACCGCGACATCAAGCCGGGAAATTGCATGCGCATCGATCGCGACGGCGACCCGGACTTCGTCAAGCTCCTCGACTTCGGGATCTCGCGCAACCTCGACGCTCGCTTCCCGACCCTGACGGCGCAGGGGGCGGTGCTGGGGACGCCGGCCTACATGGCCCCGGAGCTCACGGCGACCGGCGAGCCGTCGATCGCAAGCGACATCTACAGCTTCGGCGCGACCCTCTACCAGCTCCTCACGGGGTCGCTCCCCTTCACGGGGGAGACGCTCGTCGACTACTACTACCACCACTGCTACACGCCGCTGACGCCGCCGAGCCAGCGCGCGCCGGAGGCCCTGCCGGAGGGGCTCGAGGCCCTCGTCCTGCGGGCGATGAGCAAGGCGCCGGAGGGGCGCTTCCCGTCGATGATCGCGGCGATCGACGCCCTCGACGCGCTCCTGCCGACCGGCGAGCGGCCGCCGCCGGTGCAGGTGCCCGAGCGCGTCGCCCCGGCGCGGAGCTCGGGGTCGCTCGAGGCTGAGACGATCACGTCGGCGACGCCGCGGCCGGCCGAAGAGGTGGACTCGAGCGACGTTGACACTAACGTTCGCTCGCCGGGAGGCCTCGACGAGACGCCGGTTCATGAGACCGAGCTCGGCGACGGGACTCCCCTGCCCTTCGCGGCGACGCGGACCGCGGCGACCCCGGGGATGTCGATGCCGGCGCGGTCGAGCGTCCGCGGCGAGCTGCTGCTGCCCCGCTCGGGTCTGCTGATCCGCGGGGCGGTGCTCGCGGCGCTCGTCGGGCTCTTCACCGT
>JAGQIT010001167.1 GCA_020431135.1 Myxococcales bacterium
ACCGGCTACATGTTCCCGCTGATCAAGGGCACGGAGGTGATCGCCGGGGCGATGGTTCTCGCCGGCGTCCGCGTCCCCCTCGCGCTCCTCCTCCTCGCGCCGATCCTCGTCAACATCCTCGCCTTCCACCTCGTCCTCGCCCCCGCCGGGTCGGTGATCGCCGTCGCCCTCGTCGCCGCGGAGATCGGCCTCGCGTGGCTCTACCGCGGCGCTTGGCAGGGGGTTCTCGGCGGCGAGGTCGAGCCGCGCGGGGCGGCGATCGAGCCCGCGCCGTCGCCGTCGACGTCGATGGCCTGAGAGGCGCAGCCAGGGGCCTGACCTCACGCACGCATCGGCGCCGGCTCGCCCGACGATCGCCACGCGATCGCCAGGCGGGTCGGCGTCTCCCTTGGTTCACTACGACTCGCGGACGGCCGTCGCGGGGCGGGTCGCCCTCGGCGGAGCGAGGCGACTCGACGCGCCTCCGCGCCGTGGGACCGTCGCGTTGGGGCGCAGCTCCGCTGACGGATCGACGGTCGTCCGCGGCCGCTACGGCGCGAAGACGCAGACGCCGACGTTCTCGAGCTCGGGCGGCGGGTCGCCGTCGTAGAAAGAGACGCACGCCGTCTCGGGGTAGTCCGCGCAGGCGTCGGGCAGGTCGACGTCGCAGAAGGCCGCGCAGCACGAACTCTCGTCGCACCCCGGGACGTAGGGGCCGGGGGCGCAGGTGAGGCCGTCGGCGCAGGTCGAGATCGTGCACGCCTCGCCGACGCCGGCGCCGGCGCTCGTCGAGCAGATGAAGCCCTCGTCGATGAACATGCATGCCTGTCCCTCTGGGCATGTCTTATCGAGCGGGTGGCACGACGGCAGGCAGAGGTTGAGGGCGCCGTCGTTGGCGACGACGCAGTGCGCGTCGGCGGCGCAGATCGGCGCGTCGGGGCTGCCGTCGCAGAGGTCGACGCACTCGCCCTCGAGGGTGTCGGGGTCGACGCCGAAGCACATCGCCCCGGCGACGCAGGTGTCGCGCCCGCTGAAGAGGCCGTCGATGGCGACGCAGGGCTCGCCCGGCAGCGCCTCGCCCTCGACCGGCACGCACTTGACCGCGTCCCACGGGCCGCCGCTCGAGCCCCAGGCGCTGCACTTCTCGCCGTCGGGGCAGTCCTGGGCCCAGACGTCGCAGGGGTCGCGGGGCGTGCAGCGGATGACGCCGTCGATCTCGAGGGCCGCGTCGGAGCCGCAGGTGTCGTCGCAGATGAAGTTACAGGTCGTGCTCTCGTCCTCGGTCGTCGACCCGGAGGTCGAGGTCGAGGTCGAGGTCGAGGTCGCGCTGTCGCCCGTGCTCTCGGTCGCGGACGTCACCTCGCCGGAGCCGGCGGAGGTCGAGGTGCCCGAGTCTGTCCCCGCCCCCGAGGTCGCGCTCGCGCTCGCGCCCGCGCTCGTGTCCCCGGTCGTCTGCTCCGGGGTCGGGATGCAGGCCAGGGGGCCCATGAGGAGGACGACGAGGGGGAGGCGGAGGTCCATCGGGCATGATGATATTACGGCTATATTAGAAATGTTAGATTTTGTTCTCGGTGGATTGACGGCCAGGTCGCGGCTATGCCCTTGGCCATGCTCGAATACGCCCGACGACCGGCACCCCTCACCCTCGGCCTCCTGATCGCCTCGCTCGGGCTCGTCGGCTGCGCAGGAGATGACGGCGCGACGGGGGGCGAGACGACCGGCGCGACGGAGGGAGGCGCGACCGCGGGCACGACCGGAGGCGCGACCGCGGCGAGCGACGCGACCTCCGGCGCGAGCGCAGGCTCGGGCACCGGCGGCGAGACGACCGGGACGACGGGCGCGGGGACGACGAGCGCGGGGACGACGAGCGCGGGGACGACGAGCGACGGGACGACGGGCGCTGGGACGACCGGGGGCGGCGAGCTGCGGCCGCCGGCGGTCGCCTACCTGACGCGCAACGCGGAGGGGGAGATCTGGCCGGA
>JAGQIT010001168.1 GCA_020431135.1 Myxococcales bacterium
CTGACGGTCGCGCTCGTGGGCGGCGAGCTCCTCCGCCTGGATCTCCGCCGGCGCCGGGAGCGAAGCGCGTCGAGGGCCTTCACCCAGTCGAGGCCCGGCACCAGCGGCAGCGACTCGCCGACGCCGACCGGCGCCGGATCGCGGGCGAGCTGCTGCTGCGCCGCGTTCTTGCGCCGGTGGAGCTCGCGGCGCTCGTCCTCGTCGTGGCAGGTCTCGAGCGCCCGCTCGAGCCGCCAGATGTCGAGCTGCGGACCCGCGGCGAGCTCAGCCATGCGCCGCCCTCCCCTCGTGCAGCCGGAGCACCGCGAGCGCCCGCTCGAGCCCCGCGGTCGCGCCGGTGATCTCGCGGTTCGCGTCCTGAGCCCCGCGCCAGCCCCCGCGGGCCGCCGCCTGGGCGAGCGCCCGCAGCTCGCGGACGTGCCCGCGGAGGCGCTGGATCCCGTCGACGCCGGAGGCGGGCGGCTGATGCCGCGAACCGAGGAGCGCGGCGAGCTCCTCGGCGCTGCCCCGCTGGCCGACGATCTCGGCGAGCTTGTCGGCGACCTCGTCGAGCCGCTCCTGCATCCGCAGGATGTCCGCGTGCGCCGTCTTGAGCGCCGCGCCGTCCGCCGTCGCCTCGCGCTCGCGGAGCCGCTCGACCTCGGCGCGGAACTCGGCGATCTGGGCGGCCTGCACGCGCTTCGCCGCCAGCTTCTCGATCACCGATCGCGCGACCTCGTCGGGCGACCAGCTCTCGGGGTCGTGCTCGGGGCGCAGCGCCTCGCGGATCTGGTTCAGCGCCACAGCGTGCTCGATGAGGTCCCGCCGGAGCTCGTCGTCCTCCGGCGCGTGCAACCGTTGCGAGAGCGCGTCGACGTCGGGGTGGCGTGCTCGCTCGTCGAGCGCCTCGTGGTCGCGCCTCTGCAGGAGGACGACGGCGCGGCCGAAGCCCCCCTCGACGATCTCGCCGCGCACCGCGTGGCGGTGGCAGGCGACGACCAGCTGCGTGAGGCGATCGCCGTCGAAGGTCGCTAGATCGGGCCGCACGGCGATCCTCGCGTAGGCCGCGGGCTCGGCGCTCGCCTCCTGGACGGTCACCGCGTGCGGCCCGCCCCAGACCTCGAGGATCACCGCCTTGATCGGCTCGTCGAGCTCGTTCGGGAGCCGCGTGACGGTCGGCCCCTCGCCGCCGCGCCAGGCGATCTCGAAGAGGCCGCGGCGGACGCTCAGGTCGGCGGGGTCGCCGAGCTCGCGGCGCTGGTTCTCAGCCCAGGCGAGGGCCTCGGCCCTCAGACGTCGTTCTCTGCTCGTGCTCATGTGCTCTCTCCGCTGGTCACGAGGCCGCCAGCGCCGGCGCTCAGGGTTCGTCTCCAGGTCAGCGACCGGCGCCGAAGCGACGCCGGCGGCGCTTTTTCGTCAGGCGCATCGCGGCGCTCGGATCCCAGTCCGCGCCGCGTCGGCGCTGCGGCGGGCGAGGTCGAGGTCGTGGAGCGCGGCGATCACGGTCCGGCCGCCGGCCGCCAGCTCGCGGCACAGGTCCATGAAGGCGAGCGCGTGGCCGACGTCGAGGGCCGCCGTCGGCTCGTCGAGGAGGAGCACCGGCGCCTCCGTGGCGAGCATCCGCGCCAGCATCACCCGCTGGCGCTCGCCGCCGCTGAGGCTGGAGAGCGGCCGCGACGCGGCGACCGCGAGGCCGACCCGTTCGATGGCGCGGTCGACCGCGCGGTGATCCTCGGCGCTGGGGCCCGCGAAGCGGCTGAGGAAGGGCGTGCGTCCGAGCATCACGACGTCGGCGACGGTGAGGTCGTAGGCGAGGGGCGTCGCCTGCGGGAGGTAGGCGAGGGCGCGCGCGCGCGCTGCCGCGTCGAGCTCCGCGATGAGGGCGTCGCCGAGGCGCACAGCTCCGCGCTGCGGCGCCCGGAGGCCGGCGAGATCTCGGAGCAGCGTCGACTTGCCCGCGCCGTTCGGGCCCACAATTGCGGTCACTGTCGAAGGCGTGAACCGGGCGCAGAGGTTTCGGTAGAGCGGGCGGCCGGCGATCTCTCGGCCGAGCCCGTCGCAGCGCAGGGGCGGCGTCACACGAGCGGCGGGATGAAGAGCCACGAGCGCTCCTTCCAGGCGGCGAACTCGGGGTAGCGGGCGAGCGACCGATCCTTGCGCAGCATGTTCGGCACCCAGTAGCCGAGGACGAAGGCCGCCAGCCAGGCGATCGGGATCCAGTGGCGGGCGAGCGACGCGAAGCTGACGTAGATCAGGAGCTCGCCGAGGTAGTTGGGGTTGCGGCAGCGCGACCACAGCCCGCGGGTGAGGAGCGTCCCCGGCGCGAGCTCGAGGTGCATGTGCTTTTGCATGTCCGAGGCGAAGTGGAGGAGGATCCCGACGCCCCAGGCCGCGACCGCGAGGCCGAGGTGCCAGGCCGGGACGCGGACGTCGTCGGCGACGATGATCCACGGCGCGATCCAGTAGAGCGTCAGCGCGGCCCAGGCGGTCAGGCCCTCGCCGAGGCCGACCTCGCGCTCCCACTGGCGGTCGCCGAAGACGGCGCTCTTGATCGCCCAGAGGACGCCGTAGGTCCCGTGGAGGGCGAGGTAGACGACGGCCGTCGGGTTCTCCCAGGCGCCGTAGGCCGTGATCATCGCCGCGACCGCGACCGCGGTCGCGCACTTGTGGCTGTCGATGAAGTGCCGGTGTCTGGCCACGGGATCCTCGCCTGCGGGGGCTCGCGGCGGGCGCCGACGCCAGGCGTGGTCGGTGTACTACAGCCCGCCCGGGGCGGCCAGGGGCCGCACAGGGGCGCTGCGCGAGGTCGTGGTGGGCGCGCGGGCGCACGGGCGTTACCCTGCCGGCCATGGGCCTCGTCAAGCTCCGTCCGTCGCGCGATCGTCCGGCGCGCGACCTCGTCGGCTTCCTGCCGACGACGCGCGAGGAGATGGACGCCCGCGGCTGGGACGCGATCGACGTCCTCATCATCAACGGCGACGCCTACGTCGATCACCCGGCCTTCGGCGCCGCGCTGATCGGCCGCTTCCTCGAGGCCCGCGGCTTCCGCGTCGGCGTCATCAGCCAGCCGCGCTGGGATGGCCCCGAGGACATCCTCCGCCTCGGCCGCCCGCGCCTCTTCGTCGGGATCACGGCCGGCAACCTCGACTCGATGCTCAACAAGCTGACCGCGCAGAAGAAGGTGCGGTCGGAGGATCACTACTCGCCGGACGGGCGCACGGGGACGCGCCCCAACCGCGCGTCGCTGGTCTACACGAACCTCGCGCGCCAGGCGTTCCCGGGGCTCCCCGTCGTCCTCGGCGGCATCGAGGCGTCGCTGCGGCGGATCGCCCACTACGACTACTGGAGCGACAGCGTCCGCCGCTCGGTGCTCGTCGACTCGAAGGCCGATCTGCTGATCTTCGGCATGGGCGAGCGCCCGGTTTGGGAGGTCGCCGAGCGCCTCCGCGGCGGCGCGACGGTCGCTGACCTCCGGGACATCCGCGGGACCGCGCACCTGCGCAACCCGGGCGAGTGGGAGGACCTGGAGCCGAGCCGCTTCGTCCGCGACGGCCGGCCTGTGCGCCTGCCGAGCTATGAGGAGGTCGCCGCCGACAAGGCCGCCTTCTCGGCGATGTCGCGCGCCTTCCAGTACGAGACCAACCCGGGCAACGCGCGGCCGCTCATCCAGGCCCACGGCGCCCGCGCGGTCTACCTCAACCCGCCGGCGCGCCCCCTCGAGACGTCCGCCATGGACGAGCTCTACGATCTGCCCTTCCAGCGGCGCCCGCACTGGATCTACGGCGACGCGCGGATCCCCGCCTTCGACACGGTCAAGCACTCGATCGTCACCATGCGCGGCTGCTTCGGCGGCTGC
>JAGQIT010001169.1 GCA_020431135.1 Myxococcales bacterium
CATGTTGGCGAGGAAGGCGCTCTTGGCCCGGTTGGCGGCGAGCGCCTGGTCGCGCGCGTGGGTCAGCGAGTCGGTGGTGCTGGCGATCTCGATGGCGATCGCCAGCTGCGAGGCGATCGCCTGGAGGATCTGCGCGTCGCGGCGGGTGAAGATGCCAGCGGCGACGCCGTTGTCGAGGTAGACGACGCCGACGAGGCGCTCGCGGAGGAGGAGCGGGGCGGCGAGGATCGACCGCAGGTCCTGGGTGATGACGCTCTCGGAGCCGAGGACGACGCCGTCCTCGGTGCCGGTGACGACGAGCGGATCGCGGGTGAGGCGGACCTGCTCGACGACGGTGCGGCTGTAGCCGCCGCGGCGCGTGAGGTCGGTGCCGTCGGTCGCCCGCCCGGAGATCGTCTGCAGATCGTCGGTCGGACCGCAGAGGAGGAGGAAGCCGCGCTCGGCGTTGAAGACCCGCGAGAGCACGCCGAGGACGGTCTCGCCGAGGTCTTGCAGGCTGCTCGCCGAGGCGGCGGCGAGGCTGACCTCGAGGAGGGCGTTGAGGTGGCCGAGCTGGCGGATGTCGAGGGTGCCGTGGACGCTCGACGAGCCGACCGAGAAGCGCGGCGAGCCGCTGCCGCTGCCGCTTCCCTCGCCCTTGGCGGCCGCGGCGGCGGCCCGGCTCAACATCCGCGACCACGACGGCTGGCCGCGGCGGCCGAGGGTGGAGACGATGCGGCCGAGCGGCGCGTCCGGGCGCATGTCGTCGCGGATCCAGCGGACGCGGAAGACCCAGCCGCGCTCTTGGGCCAGGTCGACGGCGATCCGGGCCTCGTCGGCCGCGGTCTCGGGGTTGCCGATCGCCGCGTGGATGTGGGCCCGCAGGCGGGCGGCGTGGAAGCGGACGCTCGGGACGACCTGGGCGCGGGCGAGGTCGTCGGCGGTGCTGAGCTGGGCGATCGCCTTGGCGACGTCGCCGCGCCGCCAGGAGCGCCAGCCCTCGAGGACGAGGAGCGTGCCCCGGTCGGTCGCCGTGCGCGCCCCCTTGCGGACGTCGCGGATCGCCAGCTCGAGCTGCTCATGACGCCGCGGCCGCTCATGATCCTCGGCCGCGTACCACTGGCTGAGGCGGGCGAGCGCGAGGTAGGTGTAGGCGACCGAGGCGTGCGGCGGCGCCTTGGACGGCGGCACGCCGCGCTGCTCGTAGGTCGAGAACACCGCGTCGAGGCCCGATCCGAGCTCGCCGCGCTCGCACATCAGGTAGGCGCGGTAGCTCGAGCAGATCGTCCAGTTGACGCGGTCGCTGACGTTGCGCTCGACGAGATCGCGGTAGCGGCCGATCGCCGCGTTGGCGAGCTCGTTGCGGCCGACCGTCCCGTAGGCTGCGGCGATGATGCCGCCGAGGAGGGCGACCAGCGGGTTGCCGCGGGTCGGGTCGCTGAGGTCGTCGCCGAGGCGCGAGAGGAGCTCGTCGAGGAGCGGCTCGGCCTGGCGGTGGAGGCCGCGGGCGACGAGCTGCTGGGCGAAGGTCGCGACGTCGGTCGCGTAGGTCCACGCCGGCAGCCAGTCGCCGTAGCGCTCGAGGGTCTGCCAGAAGTAGGCCTCGGCAGTGTGGCTGTCGCCCGTGAGGTCGCTGAGGAGGGCGCGGTAGTAGGTGACGCTGCCGTGGACCGCGGGGCTGCGCAGGCGCTCGGCGACCGCCTCGGCGTGATCGATGTAGCGCCGCGAGAGCCGCTTGACGCCGATCATCTCGAAGGTCACCGACTGGGCGACCAAGGCGCTGACATACATCGGCGACGGGCCGAGCGCGTGGCCGATGTAGAGCATGCGGATCGACGCCTGGAGGAGCTCGAGCGCGCGGGTGTGGTACTCGCTGTAGGCGAGGTTGGCGAGGTTGTGGAGGAGGTCGCAGGCGAGAAGCAGGCGGTCGCGCTCCGAGTCCTTCGCCCGCCCCTCGCCGCGCCCGATCGAGAACAGGAACATCGCGACGAAGAGCATCCACAGCGTGCGCACGATCTCGATCGGCGACGCCTTGGGGTAGGGGAGCTGGAGCGTCTCGAAGGCGGTGAGGAGGGCGCCGTGCGCCGCTTGGTAGTCGTTCGCCTGGAGGTGGGCGTCGGCGATGGCGCTCCACACCCGGGCGCGGGCGATGCGATCGCGGTGGCCCTCGAGGGCGGCGCCGAAGTTCTGCAGGGCGTCGTTGAGGCGGCCGAGGCGGAGGCAGACGCCGCCGAGGCGCTCGAGGAGATCGCCGGAGAGCTGGATCCGCCCGGTGCGCCCGGCCTCGACCGCGGCGCTGAGGAAGGCGAGCGCCTCGGTGTCGGCGAACGACGCGATCGCGGCCTCGCCGGCGGCCATGCACGCCCTGTAGACGCGCTCGTGATCGATGCCGCGGTAGCCGGCGAGGGTGTGGCGGGCGAGGTCGTAGATCGAGACGGCGTCGCCCTGGCGCGCGAGCCAGTCGGCGATCGCCCGGTGGCTCGCGCGCTGCTCGTCGCGGTCGAGCTCGTTGAGGAGGGCGTGGCGGAAGCGCTCGTGCGTGAAGTGGAGGGTGCCGCCGTGCTCGCCCTCGAGGATCTGCGCCTCCATGCCCTCGGCGATCACGCCGCCGAGGTGGCGGCGGCGCAGGTCGCTGACGACGGCGAGGCCCTCGAGGGTGAAGCGCTCGCCCCAGACCGCGGCGTGGGCGAGGGTCTCGCGGGTGCGCGCCGACAGGCTGTCGATCCGCAGCATCCCGAGCGAGAGGATGTCGCGCGGCAGATCGAGGCGGCGCAGCGCCGAGAGGTCGACCGACCAGCCGATCCACGTCGGGTAGAGGGCGCCGCCCTCGAGGAGCGCGAGGAGGTACTCGCGGATGATCAGCGGCGTGCCCTCGCCGCGGCGGACCAGCGCCTCGACGAGGTCGTTGGGGATCCGCTCGCTGCCGAGGAAGGCGATGACCAGCTCCTTGACCTCGGAGGCCATCAGCGGCCGCGGGGTCAGGCGGTGGGCGTCGTGCTCGGCGGCGACGTCGAGGAGGGCGATCGACTGATC
>JAGQIT010000094.1 GCA_020431135.1 Myxococcales bacterium
GCGCCGGCCGCTACGACGACGCCGCCGCCGCGCTCGAGCGGGTCGCCGCCGCCGAGGCGGCCCAACGCGCCTGGCGACAGACGTCGATCGCCGAGCGCTCCGCCCTCCTCCTGCGGATGCTCGACCGCTACGCCGAGCATGCTGAGGCCAACGCCGAGGCGATCACGCGGATGATGGGCAAGCCGCTCGCGCAGGCGAAGGGCGAGTTCGCCGGCGGCTTCTCGCAGCGCACACGCCACCTCTGCGCGGTCGCCGAGCACGCGCTGCGCGACCTCGAGATCGCGCAGGACGACGGGATCCGCCGGACGATCCGCCGCGAGCCGGTCGGCGTCGTCCTCAACATCGCCGCCTGGAACTACCCGCTCCTCGTGCCGATCAACGTGGTCGCCGCGGCGATCCTCGCCGGCGACGCGGTCATCCTAAAGCACGCCGAGCAGACCGCGCTGGTCGCCGATCAGCTCGAGCGCGCCTTCGCCGAGGCCGGCGCCCCCGAGGGGCTCTTCACCGCGCTCCACGTCGACCACGCGGTCGCGGCTGAGGTCATCGACAGCCGCCGCCTCGGCTTCGTCGCCTTCACCGGCTCGGTCCGCGGCGGCCGCGAGGTCTACCGCCAGGTCGCGCAGCAAAACTTCATCGGCGTCGGCCTCGAGCTCGGCGGCAAGGATCCGGCGGTGGTTCTCGAGGGCGCGCCGGCGGCCAAGGTCGCCGCCCACCTCGTCGACGGCGCCTTCTACAACGCCGGCCAGTCGTGCTGCGCGGTCGAGCGGATCTACGTCCACCGCTCGCTCTACGCGGAGTTCGTCGAGGCCTACGTCGCCGCCGTCCACGACTACGTCGTCGGCGATCCCCTCGACCCGGCGACGACCCTCGGGCCGCTGGTCAACGGCGCCGCCGCCCGGCGGATCCGCGACCAGGCCGCCGAGGCCCTCGCCAAGGGCGCGCGCAAGCTCAGCAACGACGGCCGCTTCACCGTCCCCGACGCCTCCGACTGCTACGTCGCGCCGCAGGTCTTCGACAACGTCGACCACTCGATGGCGGTGATGCGCGAGGAGAGCTTCGGGCCGATCATCGGCATCATGCCCTTCGACTCGGAGGACGAGGCCGTCGCCCTCGCCAACGACTCGCAGTTCGGGCTGACGGCGTCGGTGTGGACCGAGGACGCCGAGCGCGGGGCGGCGATCGCCGAGCGCCTCGACGCCGGCACCGTCTTCCAGAACCGCTGCGACTACCTCGACCCGGCGCTCGCCTGGACGGGGATCAAGGACTCCGGCCACGGCGCGTCGCTCTCCGAGCTCGGCTTCCACTCGGTGACGCGGCCGAAGAGCTACCATCTCCGGGCCGCGATCCCCTGAGCCCCCGCGCTGAGCCGACGCCCCGCGCCGCCCTGCCCTCCTCCGACCGCGACCGACCGAAAATGAGCGCCTCCGACCTCGAGACCGTCCTCGCCGACCTCCCCGGCTACCTCGACCGCAACGACATCCGCTTCCACAAGGTCGCGGTCACCGACACCGACGGGATCATGCGCGGCAAGTACATGTGCCGCGACAAGTTCCTGTCGGCGGCCCGCGGCGGCTTCGGCTTCTGCGACGTCGTCCTCGGCTGGGACTCGAACGACAAGCTCTACGACAACACCAAGGTCTCGGGCTGGCACACGGGCTACCGCGACGCGCCGGTCGAGCTCGACCTCGGCAGCGTCCGGCCGATCCCCTTCGAGCCGCAGACCGGGCTCTGGCTCGGCTCCTTCGCCGGCGACTACGCCGACGCCTGCCCGCGGACGATCCTCCGCCGCCTCGCGGCCAAGGCCGCCTTCCTCGGCTTCGAGGCGCTCGGCTCGGCCGAGTACGAGTTCTTCCTCTTCGACGAGACCCCCGCGAGCGCCCGCGCCAAGGGCTACCGCGACCTCAAGCCCTTCACGCCGGGGATGTTCGGCTACTCGCTCCTCCGCGCCGGCGTCCACTTCGACCTCTACCAGGAGCTCCTCGACACCTTCGCGGCGATGGACGTCGAGATCGAGGGCCTGCACACCGAGACCGGGCCGGGGGTGATCGAGGCCGCGCTGCGCTACGACGCGATCGGCAAGGCCGCCGACAACGCGGCGATCTTCAAGACCTACATGAAGATCCTCGCCCAGCGCCGCGGCCTGATGGCGACCTTCATGGCCAAGTGGAGCGCCGACTACCCGGGCCAGAGCGGCCACATCCACGTCTCGCTCGCCGAGCGCGGCGGCGACGGAAAGCCGGGCAAGAACGTCTTCTACGACCCCGCGGAGCCGGCGACGATGAGCGAGACCATGGCCCACTTCGTCGCCGGCCAGGTCGCGCTCCTCCCCGAGCTCCTGCCGATGGTCTGTCCGACGATCAACTCCTACCGCCGCCTCGTCCCCGGGATGTGGGCGCCGCTCGCCAGCAATTGGGGCGTCGAGAACCGGACGACGGCGATCCGGATCATCCCCGGCGAGAAGTCGCAGCGCAGCGAGTTCCGCATCGGCCCGGCCGACGCCAACCCCTACCTGGCGATGGCCGCGGCCCTCGGCGCCGGCCTCTACGGGATCGAGAAGCGCCTGCCGCTCCCCGACCCGATCGACGGCAACGCCTACGAGCTCCAGGCCCAGGGCAAGGCCGGCGCGCCGCTGCCGACGAACCTCGCCGACGCGACCGCGCGCTTCAAGGCCTCGAAGGCCGCCCGCGAGATCTTCGGCGACACCTTCGTCGACCACTTCGCGGCGACCCGCGAGTGGGAGATCCGCGAGGCCCAGCGCCACGTCAGCGACTGGGACCTCGCCCGCTACTTCGAGATCATCTGACATCCGACAACCGCAACCCCTCTTCGGACATCTGACCCGAGAGACACGAGCCGCGACGCGCGGAAGGTGCGACATGGTCCAGGACAAGGCGACCCCCAAGGCAAACTTCAACTACCCGACCGCCTACCGCCTCGGCTGCGGCCGCCGGCGCGAGCTCCCCGACGCCTGCCGCCAGTTCGGCGTGCGCCGGCCGCTGGTGATCACCGACCCCGGCCTCGCCGCCCTCCCGTGGCTCGGCGAGATCGTCGACCACCTGGCCTCCGAGGGCCTCGCGGCCGCGGTGTTCTCGGCGATCCAAGGCAACCCGGTCGAGGCCAACGTCGTCGACGGCGTCGCCGCCTACAGGGCGCACAACGCCGACGGCTGCGTGCTCATCGGCGGCGGCTCGGCCCTCGACGCCGGCAAGTGCGTCGCCCTGATGGCCGATCACCCGGGCTCGGTCTTCGACTACGAGGACGTCGGCGACAACTGGACGCGGGTCGACCCGTCGAAGATCCCGCCGATGATCGCCGTGCCGACGACCTCGGGCACGGGCTCCGAGGTCGGCCGCGCGTCGGTGATCACCGACCTCCGCGATCACACGAAGAAGATCATCTTCCACCCGCGGATGCTTCCGCCGCTGGTCATCGCCGACCCCGAGCTGACCTTCGGCCTGCCGCCGCACATCACCGCGGCGACCGGCGTCGACGCCTTCGTCCACTCCTTCGAGGCGCTGTGCGCCCCGGGCTACCACCCGATGGCCGTCGGCATCGCCCTCGAGGGCATGCGCCTGGTCAAGGAGAACCTCGTCGCCTGCTTCGAGGATCCGCTCGACGCGGCCGCGCGCACGCACATGATGATGGCCTCGTCGATGGGCGCGACCGCCTTCCAGCGCGGCCTCGGCCTCGTCCACGCGATCGCCCACCCGCTCGGCGCGACCGTCGGCATCCACCACGGCCTCGCCAACGCGATCCTCCTGCCCTACGTCATGCAGCACAACCGGCCGGTGATCGAGGCGCAGATGGAGGTCCTCGCCCGCCACCTCGGCCTCGAGAAGCCCGGCTTCGCCGGCGTCTTCGCCTGGGTGCTCGAGCTGCGCGAGACCCTGCAGATCCCCCACACCCTCACCGACGCGAACATCCCCGCCCTCGACCCGTCGATGGCCGGCGCGCTCGCGGCCGGGGCCCTCGCGGATCCGTCGCTCGGGACCAACCCGAAGCCGTGCACGGCCGCGGAGATCGAGGGCGTGATCCGGGCCGCGTTCGCCGGCTGATCGCCGGCGACGGCCGCCGCGATCGTCGACGCGCCGAGCCCTGCGCCGCGGGGCTCGGCGCCCAGTTCTCGACAGGTCACGCAGGACATGTCCAATCGGCAGGACGGCTGCGCGCGCGCAGTCGCCCGCGCTCATTCCCAGGGAAGCCGCCGCCTGGACTGCTAGCATCGCCGCGATGCCGCTGCGCACCGCCGTCGTCCTCGGCTCTGTGATCCTTCTGGCCGCGTGCGCGAGTCGCAAGGCCAAGGAGGCCGCCGCGAACGAGCCCACCGCCGAGGAGATCGAGGCGCTCTGCGCCGAGCGAGCCTGTCGCCCGGAGACGCCGCAGCGCGTCCAGGTCGACGCTACGCACGTCTGGGACGGGGTCTACCCGCGCTCGCCCTACGTCGCGGGCCCCGGCGTCATCGTCATCCTCCCCGGCGAGGAGTTCGAGCTCGCGGCGACGCCGAAGGCCGACGGGACCCTCGACGCCATGAAGGTCGTCCCCGAGG
>JAGQIT010000095.1 GCA_020431135.1 Myxococcales bacterium
GAGGTCGACTACTACCGCAACGGCGGGATCCTCCACACCGTCCTCCGACGGATGGCCAAGAGCTAGCCGCCGTGGCTGACGCCCGCCCGGCGTTCCACCTCGCCTTCGCGGTCGCCGATCTGGCGGCCACGAGGGCGTTCTACGTCGACGTCCTCGGCTGCGCCGTCGGCCGCGAGGCGGCGCGCTGGATCGACTTCGATCTCTACGGCCACCAGCTCTCGGCGCACCTCGTCGACGCGGCCGCCGGCGCCGCGCCGACGAACCCGGTCGACGGCGACGCCGTGCCGATCCCCCACTTCGGCCTGATCCTCGAGTGGTCGGCCTGGGAGGCGCTCGCTGAGCGCCTGCGCGCCGCCGGGGTCGACTTCGTCGTCGCCCCGCGGATCCGCTTCGCCGGCCGCCCCGGCGAGCAGGCGACGATGTTCATCCGCGACCCGAGCGGCAACGCCCTCGAGTTCAAGTCGTTCCGCGACATGGGCGAGGTCTTCCGCCGATGAGCGCGCTCCGGCGCCTGCGCCACACGGGCGCCTGTCACTGCGGCGCCGTCCGCTTCGAGGTCGAGGCCCCGGCCGAGGTCGAGGCGCTGTCGTGCAATTGCTCGATCTGCGCGCGCACGGGCTACATCCACCTGATCGTCGAGCGCCAGCGCTTCCACCTCGTCCAGGGCGCCGAGGCGCTCGCGGAGTACCGCTTCGGCAGCGGGACTGCGCGCCACTACTTCTGCCGGATCTGCGGGATAAAGCCGTTCTACGTCCCGCGCTCGAAGCCCGACGGGTACAGCGTCAACCTCCGCTGTGTCGATCGCGGCGGCTTCTCGCGGGTCGACGTCGTCGACTTCGACGGGCGCAATTGGGAGGCGGCCTTCGCCGCCCGGCGAGCGGAGAGCGACGGCGCTCGCGGCTGATCGCCGTCCGGCCGACCGCGCCAGCGAGCCGGCGATCGTGTAGCCTCGTTCGAGGCCCCGACGTGCGGGGTCGGAGTGTGGACATCATGGAGATCGCAACCCTACAGAAGTGGGCCGCCGAGCACTTCGGCGACAAGACCAACGCACTCAGCCTCGACTACGGCGTCGCTCGCCTGCTCGTCCAGGCCGGCCAGCTCGGCGAGGCGGTGCTCAATGAGAAGGACGTCGACAAGGAGATCGTCGACGTGCTCTTCGTCCTGGTCAGCCTCGCCAACCGCTGCAACATCGACCTCGCGGAGGCCTCCGAGCGCTACCTCTACGAGCGCTCGCCGAAGGAGATCCTCGCGCGGATCTCCGGCGACTGAGCCGGCGGCGCGCTGGCGCCCGCGCCGGGCGCCGAGAACGCCCGCGCCGAACGATTAGGCCCTTCGGACAGCTCAGATCCGGCGCCGAGGCGCGCGTGATAGGCTCCGCCGGCGAGGTGGCCTATGGAAGTGTCTCATCGTTCGGATCCTATGCGGACGGATCGCGAGGCCGTCGACATCCTGATCGTCGGCTTCGGTTTCTCGGTGATCCCGCTCCTCCGCGAGCTCGAGCGCCGCGGGCAGCGCTACACGATCCTCTCTGACGGGGCGCCGATCTGGCAGCAGCTCGCGGCCAGCGACCGCCTCGACTTCGACCTCGTCAGCAGCTTCCACGCCTCGTTCTACGCGCAGGACCAGGTCGAGGCCGGGACGATCGAGAACTACTACCCGACGGCGCGGGAGTTCTACGAGTACCACGAGCGCCTCTTCAGCCGGTTCCGCGACAAGGTGATCGACGACCGCGTCGTCGACGTCGAGAACTACGCGTCGCACAGCGTCGTCCGCACGCGCGGCGGCGCGGTCTACGAGGCCCGCAGCCTCGTCTTCGCCACCGGCCTCGGGCGCCCGCAGAACGAGACGATCAAGGAGCTCGACCTCCGCGACGTCCGCGGCAAGACGATCGTCTTCAACGCCATCGGCGACACGACGAACATGATGGTCGCGCGGGCGGTGCCGCAGGGGAACCGGGTGATCCTCCTCAACAACGGCTTCATCACCCTCGACAAGTACATGGTGATCGACATCCCGGGGCCGAAGGGGTCGAACTGGTACATCCCCTTCGCCGGCGTCCGCACGGGCAAGCGCTACGCCCTCGATCTCGCCCAGCTCGAGTGCCACACGGTCGCCCGCCTGTGGCCGAAGTTCTACAAGGACCTGATCGCGATCCCGCTGGGGCCGCCCGAGCCGGAGTCGTGGATCGCCAAGCGGGTGCTGCCCCACGTCTTCCACGTCCGCTTCCCCGCGACCTACCGCCGCGACAGCGTCCGCGGCAACCACGAGGCGAAGGCCGGCCTGTCGAACGGCCTCATCGGCGTCAAATACTGGCCGATCGACATGTACGAGCAGCGCTTCGGCGACGACCTCGAGGGCAACATCCGCCGCGGCGTCCTCGTCAACGACATCATCTTCTATCACACCGAGGGGATGGTCGAGACCTGGTCGAAGGACCGGGCGACGGTCGATCACGAGAACATGACCGTGTCATGCGACGGTCGGACGGAGCGCTTCGACGTCTTCGTCGACGGCGGCACCGAGGCGCCGAGGCTGCCGCCGATCGTCGCCGTCGACGGCGACGGCCGCCGCCACGAGTTCGCCTACGACCACCGCGCGAGCTACCTCGGCGTCGTCCCGGCGGCGCTGCGCAACGTCTACTTCATCGGCTACACGCGGCCCTTCACCGGCGGGATCGCCAACATCACGGAGATGCAGGGCCTGATGGTCCACAAGCTCCTCAGCGACTCCGGGCGCCGGGCCGCGCTCTACGCCGACATCGACCGGCGGATCGCCGACTACAACGCCTTCTACTACCCGCCCGGCCAGAAGCGGACCGCGACGGATCATCTCGTCCACTTCGGCACCTACACCGACGACGTCGCCCGCTTCATCGGCATCGACCGCAAGCTGCGGCGGGCGCTGTCGTGGAGCCCGTGGCGGACGATCCTCAACCTCCGCTTCGAGCTCCTCCACCCGAACAACGCGCTGAAGTTCCGCATGGAGGGGGAGTACGCGGTCGACGGCGCCGAGGCGCTCGGGCGCGCGGTCGCGGCCCACAACGAGCACTGGATCATCATGGTCTTCCTGTGGCTGTCGACGCTGTGGGACATGCTCCTCGGCTACCTCTGCCTGGCGCTGATCTTCCTGCGCTACGGCGCCGAGCCGCTCCTCCTGGCGGAGGGCGCGGCGGACTGGGGGGCGCTCGCCAACGCGGCGGGGTGGGGGGCGCTGTGCCTGCTCCTCGCGGCCGTCTGGCGGCGCAACCTCCACGTCGTCAACCTCCTGTCCTACAGCCTCGCCGTGCCCCTCTTCGGCCTCAAGGCGAGCCTCCAGCCGCTGGCGATGCTCTACATCGCCAGCACCGGCGACTGGTACCTCTGCCTCGTCGTCTTCGCCGTGATCGCTGCGGTCGCCTTCGCCTTCCGCCAGTTCCACATGCCGCCGATCTCAGGGCGCTACCTCTTCGCCGACACCAAGTACAAGCACAAGTACCGGCCGTTCTGGGAGCGCTACCGCGAGGCCTACCTGCGCGTCGAGGAAGAGCGCCGGGCGGCCAAGGCGGCGAGCACTTGACGGCCTAGTCCGCGGGGAACGCCTCGCAGGCGGCCTCGTACTCGTCCCACCAGATCTCCTCGCGGCGATCTTCGGGGCCGACGCGCGGCTCGTCGCCAGCGTCGGCGAGGCGCAGGTACTCGCGCAGGAGCGGCTGGAAGTAGGGGTGGGCGCAGCGCTCGATGATGTCCTCAGCCCGGCGCTTGGCGGTGCGGACGGCGAGGTTGACGGCGTAGCCGCGCTCGGTGACGACGCACTTGATGTCGTGCTCGGTGTGGTCGACGTGGCTGACGGTCGGCAGGATGCACGAGATCGTCCGGCCGTCGCGCAGGCGGCGGATCGACGGCGTGTGGACGACGCTGATGTAGGCGTTGCGGAAGAAGTCGCCGCTGCCGCCGAGGCCGTTGACGATCCGCGTGCCGTGGATGTGCGTCGAGTTGACGTGGCCGTAGATGTCGACCTCGAGCGGGGTGTTCATCGCGACGACGTGGAGGCGCGAGATGAGCTCGGGCGCGTTCGACAGCCACATCGGCCGCAGGAGGAGCTTGCCGCGGAGCGCCTGCAGGACCTTCTCGACGCGCTCGGGCCGGGTGTCGGCGAGCGACAGGGCGGTCGCCGAGGCGCCGAGGAAGCGGTCGGGGTCGCGGAGCACGAGGTCGAGCATGCCCTCCTGGAAGACCTCCGTGTAGAAGTGGAGGCGCGAGAAGGGCGAGCGCGCGAGCTCGCCGATCACGGCGTTGGCGATGTTGCCGACGCCGGACTGCAGCGGCGGCGTCCAGTCGTACCAGTCGAAGCGCTGGCGACACTCCATCAGGAAGGCGATGACGTTGCCGGCGATCTGCTTGCAGGTGACGTCGCTCGGCTTGAACGAGATCGAGTGGTCGGGGCGGTCGGAGGCGACGACGGCGACGACCTTGTTCGGGTTGAAGCGGACGAAGGGGAGGCCGACGCGGTCGGCGACGTTGGTGATCGGCACGGGCCAGCCGACCGCGGGCGGCCGCGACGGGAGGACGATGTCGTGGAGCCCGTAGTAGTCGGGCGACGTCGTGTTGACCTCGAGGATCACCTTGCGCGCGCGGACCAGGGCCTCGGCCGACACGCCGATCGACGAGGTGAGGACGACGCTGCCGTCGGGGAGGATCCGCGAGACCTCGACCACGGCGACGTCGATCTCGCCGTAGAAGCCGTTCATCAGGCCGCGGGCGAAGTGCGAGAGGTGGACGTCGGTGTAGTCCATCTTGCCGCTGAGGATCCGCTGGCGGCTCGCCCGGTTGGACATGTAGGGGCCGCGGCGGGCGATGAAGGGGGCGAGCGGGCCCTCGACCTCGTCGGAGAGCGAGGCGCCGCTATAGAGGGTGATCGACGCCGGCGGATCGCTCGCCTCGAGCTGGCGGGCGAGGGCGGCCATCGTCACCTTGGGCTCGCCGGCCTTGGTGAAGCCGCTGATCGCCAGGACGTCGCCGTCCTCGATGAAGCGGGCGGCCTCCTCGGCCGGCATGAGCTTGCGGCGCAGGCCGGCGTGTTCGATGCGTTTGGCTGCGTCTTCCATCGCGGGGACCTCTCTGGCCGCGCGGCCAGGCGGCGGGGGGGTCGTCTAGCGGACGACGAGGACCGAGCAGTGGGCGTGGTTGACGACCTTGGCGGCGTTGGTGCCGATCAGGTAGTCGATGCCGTCGTAGCCGTGCGAGCCGAGGACGATGAGGTCTGCCCCGCACTCCTCGGCGACCGCGCAGATGACCTCCCAGGGCTTGCCGAGGCGGCAGTGGATCTCCTTGACCATGCCCTCGGGGGCTTGGTTGGCGACCAGGCGGAGCTCCTGGATCCCGTGGTCGACGAGGAATGCGCCGAGGTCCTCGCCCTTGAGCGCCCAGGTGAGCGCCGGGAGGTCGATGGGCACCGACATCGCGCGGACGAGGTGGAGCTCGCCGCCGGAGCGCTTGGCGAGGTCGATCGCCTTGGCGAGGACCGCCGGCGCGCGGGTGGAGCCGTCGAGGGCTGCGACGATCTTGGCGTACATGGCGCGGAAGCTACCACAACGGCGGGCGCCGAGGCCGTCGGCGCCGCGGCACAAGATGCGCGGGCGGAGGCCGCCGAATTCGCCGGCAGCGGCCGAGCTGGCGTCGGGGCGAGCCTCAGGGCTGCCGGTACGTGCGCTTCGACTTGACGAGGTCGCCGTTCGGCCGGATGTAGGTGTCGACCTCGTCCATCAGGGTGATCAGCCAGCAGCCGTCGTCGTTCTCGACGAGGAAGAAGGCCGTGCCCTCGCCGATCTTCCCGTCGGGCTTGCGCCCCTGGTTGCAGCCGCTGTCGTAGAAGGGGATCTCGCCGTGGATCAACGTGTACTTCGCGCCAGGTACGGCGGTCGGCGGAGGACGAGCACAGCCGGCGCACGCGAGGCTCACGGCGAGCGCGAGCAGCCTGGCGAGGGGGCGCATCGGCTGGGGATGATAGCAGCCGCGGTGCGCGTCGAGTCCGCCCTACGCTGTCCGATCAGACATCCTCACCTGCGGGCGGTGGCGCGTCGTCGCGCGTGCCCTCGATCAGCGAGCGCCGGCGGCGGTAGGCCTCGACTTCGCGCTCGCTCGGGATCAGCGACAGGAGCGACTTCTCGACGTCGGCCTGGGCGCCGCTGATCAGGCGGCCGAGGACCTCGACGTCGGCGACGTCGATCGCCGCGCCGTCGATGAAGCGCTGGGCGAGGAGGAGGTCGATGTGCTGGAGGCGGCGCTGGTAGCCGGTGAAGATCGCCAGGCGGGCCGCCGCGCGCGCGCCCGCGGTCTCGACCATCTGGCCGTTGAAGCGGAGCTTGGCGAGGAGCGAGAAGAGCCCGCCGCCCGCGGTCAGGGCCCAGCCGGCGTAGGCCTCGATGCCCTGGCCGTAGACCAGGAACATGCCGAGGACGATCGCGAGGAAGCCGGTGAGGAAGACGAGCACCCACATAATGACGGCGATCCACGTCGCCACGCCGTCGCCGTAGGCGATCTTCTTGACGTGCTCGCGCTGGCGCTCGTCGAGCTCGGCGACCGCCTTGCGCCGGCTCTCGAGATCCTGGCGGCGCGCCTGGACGCGATCGATCGCGACGCTGCCGCCGAGCTCGATCAGGAGGACGCGGGCCGCCTCCTCGCGGGCGTTGACGCCGCAGCGGAGGTTGCCGTCGAGCGCCTCGACGACCGCCTTGCGGCGCATCGCCCGGAGGGCGTCGGCGAGCTTCGCCGCCTGGGTCCTGTTGTCGACGAGGATGTCGACGAGGCGGTCGACGGCCTTGCCAGTGCCGAGCAGGCGCTCGAGCGCCTGCGCGGCCTCGACGAAGACGCCGGCCGCGGGCGAGTCGAGCTCGGCGAGGAGGAGGTCGGTCTGCGGGATCCCGAGGTTGCCGATCGCCCGGATCGCGAAGCCGACCATCTCGTAGTACTCGCGCGAGCGTCGGCGGGTGACGACGAAGCGGGCGAGGGTCTGGGCGGCCTCGGCCGCCCGCGCGGCGCCGCCGTACTTGCCCATCACCCAGATCGCGTCCCAGGTGAGCGCGGCGAAGGGCGCCTCGTCGATGACGCGCTGGACGAGGACGAAGGCCTCCGGGAGCGGGAGCACGCGGAGGGCGCGGAGGGCCGCCGCCTTGGTCTCCTCGTTGCGGCTCAGGTGCTCGCCGCCGGCGAGCTCGTCGGCGCTCGGGAACGCGTCGTCGCCGTCGCCGAGGCACCACAGGAGCGCCTCGCGGGCCGGTCCGTTGCCGTCGTAGTCGGCGAGGATCGCCCAGGCGAGCGCGCGCACGAGGATGACCTCGCCGGCGTCGGTCGCCAGGGGGCGGGCGCGGGCGATCGCCCAGCTCCGGTGCTCGCTGCGCCCGGCGGCGGTGGCGAGCACCCAGTAGCGGACCCAGCGGTTGGGCTCGCGCTCGCGGTCGGCGTAGCTCTCGAGGAGGTCGAGCGCCTCGCGGTCGTCGCCGGCGCAGATCACCAGCGCCGACACCTGCCACGAGCGCGTCCACGAGCCGGGGTGGCCCTCGTCGTTGATCCGGCGCGCGCTCTCGCTGCCGAGGTGGGCGACGAGGCGCCGGCGGATGGGCGCGAGCGCGTGTGCGTCCATACACCCGAGGTTGTCGATCAGCCGCCGCCGCGACTGCTCGCCGCCGTTGGCGAGGATCTCGAGCGTCGAGTCGACGTCGGGGACGCTCACCGCCGCGACGGGCGCGCTCGCGTGTGGATCAGCGACGCTCACCCGCTGAGCTTAGCGCGGCGGCCCTCAGCTGAGGAAGATATGGAGGCCGGGCTCCTCGCCGTTGCCGCCCGGGTCGTCGATGACCCAGATGATCCCGGCGGCGAGCCAGTCGCGCGCGAGCGCCTCGACGTCGACGTAGGGCAGGAGCCAGTCGGCGAGCTGCTCGCCGTCGACGACCTCCTGGGCGTAGTCGACGATCTTCGCGTACTTCCCTCGGTAGGCCGCGAGGGCGACGTCGACGTGCGCCGGGTCCTCGATGAAGCGATCGCGCAGGTAGTGGACGAGGCGCTTCGACGGCTGGCGCCGCTGGCCGAGATCCTCGAGGTCGATCTCGAGCTCGAGCTCGTCGGTCGCGCGGCTCGGCGGCGGCGGGGCGACGCGCGAGGCCTCGCTCGGCGCGACCTCGACCTCGACGAGCTCGACCTCGTCGTACTCCTCGAGATCAGGCTCGGCGACCGCCACCTCATCGACGTCGTCATCGTCGTCCGCGAGGGCGGCGGCGGGCGGCGCGAGGTCGAAGTCGTCGTCGTCGTCGACGCTGACGCCGACGCCGATCGCGAGGTCGGTCTGGGGGCTCAGTGCCTCGGAGACGAGCGCGGTCAGGTCCGAGGTGTCCTCGCCCCACGGCGGCGGCGGCGGGACCACGGGCGACAGCAGATCCTCGACCGGCTGATCGTCGGGGCGGCGCTTGACCAGTCCCTCCGGGGACGACTTCTGCGGCGCGTCGGCCGGGCGCGAGAGCTCGATGACTCGCGGGCGCGGGCGTCGTCCGTTGCTGCCGCGGGAGCGCCGGGCCTCCGCTCCCGATGCAGGGGTCAGGCTCATTCCCTCGCGCTCCATATGCGCACTTCTAGCACTCGAGCCTGCCGGTCGGCCAGCATGAAGATAAAATCGAGCGTCGCAATTTCTCCCATGTCGACCACGCGTCAATCGCGCCGGGCTCCCGGCGGCGGCCGTCTGGAGGCTCGCGGATCAGCGCCGGGCTGGCGTCCGCGCCCGGCGATCGTCAGCGCCTGGCGTCGGCTGTCGGCGGGGGGCCGCGGCCTCGGGCGCAGTCGCCTGGTGTACCCTCGGCCGGAAAACCGCGGGAGCGCGCGATGAACCCCCATCTCTCCTACACCTTCGACCCGTACCTGCCCCTCCTGGACCCCGACAATTTCTCGGATCCCGCGTTCTATCGGGAGCTAGAGAAGATCGGCTACCGCCAGGTGCTCCTCGGCGGGACCGGGTCGTCGCGCCTGATCGACGTCATCCGCTCGATCAAGGAGGAGACCTCGCTCTCGGTCGCGCTCTACCCCGCGGGGCCGGACTCGGTCTGCGAGGCCGACGTCGTCCTGATGCCCGACGTGATGAACTCGAACTCGCACTTCGCCCGCCCCTTCGGCTCGGGCTCGGTGGCGACGGCGATGAACATCATGCAGCAGGGCCTGCCGTTCATCCCGGTCGCCTACATCATCCTCGGCAACTCGACGGCGCGCTGGTACTTCGACGCCTTCCTCCTGCCGTCGCCGAAGATCATCGTCGGCTACGCGATGTACGCGCGCATGGTCGGCTACCGCTACCTCGCCCTCGACTACGAGGATCCGAAGATCCAGATCGACTCGAAGCTGATCGCCAAGCTGCGCCAGATCCCCGACATCCACCTCGTCGTCTCGGACGAGTTCACGCCGGAGACCGCGGCCGAGGCGGTCTCCCTCGGCGTCCAGACGGCGATCACCCCCTCAGACATCTACGAGGACGCCAGCGATCCGCTGGCGCTCGCGGCCGAATTCCACGACCGGCTGCTGAGGCGCACTTGATCCCCCCGGCCAAGCCTACCGATCTCCGCAAGACCGCGGCGGACTCGCTGAGCGGGAGCTCGACGGTCAGCCTCCTGGTCCGCCCCCTCTACGGGGGAGGCGTCGCCGACAAGCCGCTGCCGGCGCCCATCAGCCTCCTCGTGACCTTCGGCGGCGCGATCTTCATCGGCTCGACCGCGGCCGCGGTCGGGGCCTTCTACATCACCCTCTCGGTGGTCCTCCCCGAGGGGATCCTCGCCTTCTTCCTCGTCGCCCTCGCGGTCGCGGTCGCCCTGTCGATCGTCGTCTGCCTCCTCACCCACCTGCGCCTGACCCGGCGCCTGCGGGCGTGGCTCGCCGATCCCGGCGACGACGTCGATCACGGGGCCTGGCGTCAGGCGCTGAACTACCCGGTCTACATGTCGCTGACGGTCGGGATCGCGGCGATCGGCGTCAGCCTGATCGTCGCGGCGGTCGCCGGCATCTACGCCGAGAGCGGGATGATCGCGCTCCACATCGTCGTCGGCGGCCTCCTGGCCGCGCTCCTCGACGCGATCTTCGCCTGGCTCTTCACCGACCACCGGATGCGCGACCTCCTCCAGGGGATGGCCGCGCGCAACCCCCTCCTGCCGGTCTCCGGGCCCGGGATCGTCAGCCTGTCCCTTGGGACCAAGATGGCGATCGTCATCGTCGGCGTGTCGGTCGTCGGCTCGGCGGTCGCCGGCACGCTCGCCTTCCGCGGGGCCGCGGCCGCGGTCGCCACCGGCGACATCTCCGGCCTCGCCCTCAAGATCCTCGCGGTCACCGTCGCCGGCCTCGCGGTCTCGCTCAGCGGCTGCCTCCTCGTCGCCCGCCACATCACCGGGCCGCTCGAGGACCTCACCGACATGCTCGCCAAGCTGATCCCCGAGCGCTACGGCAACCGCGCGCTGCCGAGCAACAGCGACGAGGCCGGCCAGCTCATGGCGGCGGTCAACCAGATGCTCGACGGCCTCGAGGAGCGCGAGTTCATCAAGGACGCCTTCAGCCGCTACGTCACCCGCCAGGTCTCCGACATCGTCCTCCAGGGCGGCCTCAACCTCGGCGGCGAGCTCCTCGAGATCACGGTCCTGATGACCGACATCCGCGACTTCACGCCGATGACCGAGAGCCTGTCGCCGGCGCGCCTGGTCAAGCTCCTCAACCGCTACTTCACGACGATGGTCGAGGAGTGCGTCGAGCAGGGCGGGATGATCGACAAGTTCATCGGCGACGCGATCATGGTCGTCTTCGGCGCGCCGGCCCGCCTCGATCCCAAGGAGTCGGCGCTGCGGGCCGCGCGGGCGGCCGTCGGCATGCGCCGGCGCCTCGTCGTCCTCAACCGTCAGCTCGCCGCCGAGGGCCTGCCGACCCTGCGCACAGGCATCGGCATCCACAGCGGCGAGGCGATCGCCGGCAACATC
>JAGQIT010001170.1 GCA_020431135.1 Myxococcales bacterium
CGTCCCCGGCCACGTCCTCCACGCGCTCACCGACGTCCTCGACGTCGCCGCGGCCTCGGGGATCGAGCCGCCGCCGGACAGCCGCCTCGTCGTCGTCCAGGGGCCGCTGCGCTCGACGATCGCCGAGGCCCACCCGACCGCGCTGTTGATCAGCGACCAGATCTTCCAGGTCTTCCCGGTCGAGCGCTTCCTCGAGTTTCACTCGGAGGTCGTCGCCCGCGGCGGCTTCGACGTTCTCACCCACGCCTTCTTCGCCGGTCGCCACGGGCCGTCGACCGACCACTGGCTCCAAGGCGCGCTGGCGATGGCGCTCCTCGATCTCTGGCGCGCGCACCGGGCCCACCGCGACGAGTTCGCCAGCGACCTCCTCGGCCGCCTGACCTTCGTCCCCGCGGTCGACAACTTCCTCTACGCCGGCCAAGCGGAGTTCACCGCCGCCTACTTCCGCGGCAGCGAGGACACCTTCCCGGTCCGCAACCACCCGTGGCTCGCCTTCAACGCCCTGCCGACCGGGCGGCGGATCCACGAGAAGCTCCGCGACCTCCTGCCGGCGAAGGCCCTGGCCTCGTACTACGCGGCGGTCCTCGCCCGCCCGGATCGCGATCCTGTCGCCGCCGCCGAGTCCTTCTACGGCTACAAGCTCGGCTGGTTCTTCGACCAGTGGCTCGGGCCCTATCCCGACGTCGACTACCGCATCGCCGACATCGACAGCCGCCGCGACGACGCGGCCGGCGGCTGGGTCCACCGGATCACCGTCGCCCGCGACAGCTCCGCGCCGCTCATCGAGCCGGTCCAGCTCCTCGTCACCGACCGCAGCGGCGAGCACCACTACCTGGTGTGGAACGGCGAGCTCGGGCCCGACGGGGCAGGGGAGGGGCTCGACGGCGAGCCGGCCTCCGGCACCCACACCTTCACCCTCGAGACCCGGGCCAAGCTCGCCGCGGTGACCGTCGACCCGCGCGCCCGCCTGCACGAGACGCCGCGCCCGCCCCGGGACAACGTCGACCCGCTCTTCAACAACCGCCGGCCCCCGGGGGCGCGCTTCCTCTACACCGGCTTCGGCCTCAACGTCGCGGTCTCGGAGTTCCTGTCGGCGACCTCGTCGGCGGCCCGCTTCGGCGCGATCTCGGGCTTCGCCTTCTTCGAGGCGAGCCGCCGCCGCGACATGCGGGCGACCGGCCACTTCATGGTCTACCGCGACCGCGAGACCGCGGCCGGGATCGGCGGCGGCGCCAACATCTGGGTCGGCCGCAAGAAGAACCGCAAGCGCCGCGTCGGCCGGATCCGCCTCTTCACCAACCTCGAGTTCCTCACCGACAAGGGGCTCGACCCGCGCGGCGGCCTGCGGATCTCCGAGCTCGCCGCCTACGTCCACGACACCCGCCGCTTCTCGCTGTGGCCGGACCGGGGGCGCCGCCTCTTCGCGCTCCTCGGCAGCTCGCACGTCATCCGCGTCGACGGGCTCAGCGACGATCACCGCCACGCCCTCACCGCCGAGGCCGGCTGGATCGAGCTGTGGCCGCTCGCCCACCGCCACGTCCTCGCCTCGCGCCTCGAGGGGTCGGCGATGCTGCCGATCAATTCCGAGCCCGAGTTCCGCTCCCTCCTCCGCGCCGGCGGCATCGGCGAGCTCGGCGGCTACCTCGGCAACGAGATCTTCGGCCGCGCCATCTTTAAAGGACAGCTCGAGTACCGCCACACCTTCTACGACAACCTCGACGTCAACCTCCTCCACCTCGCGTGGCTTCGCGGCGTCGGCGGGACGCTGTTCACGGGGGTCGCCACCGTGTCGCATTGTGACGACTACGGCGGGCTCTTCGGGCGCGAGAGCTGGTACGGCCAGGTCGGCTACGGCGTGACGGCGTTCATGCGGGTCCTCGGGGTGACGCCGCAGTTCTTCCGCCTCGACCTCACGGTCCCGCTCGTCCGCCGCCAGACCGTCTGTCTCGGGCGCCAGCTCCCCGACTACCTCGCCGAGCAGCAGGGCATCGAGGATCCGCAGGTCCTCCTGCCGCCCGTGAGCGTAAACATCACCTTCCTGCAGCCCTTCTGAGGACGCGCGGTCGCGCCCTGACATCCATGTCAGGGGCCGCTTGCGCTAGCCCTGATGGAGTCGGACACGGATGTCAGGGCGGCCCTGCGGTCGGGGATGTCCACCTGAGATTATCATGCAATTTCAAGATGTTGCATGGTTGGCCCCGCTCCTGCTTCTAGTAGGGGCGTCAGCGGCAAACGAAACCCAGTGAAGACAGACCACCGCCGAGCCACGCCACCCCCTAACTCCGAATTCCGGTGGCCGCAGCTCGCACCCAAACTTCTCGCAGCGTTCCTTTTTGGTCTCCTCGCCGGCGCTCTCTTCTGCCTCTGGCTCTCGAGAAGCCTGACCTTCCTTACCTTAGCCTAGCCCGCGGCGCTCCCTATCCCCTCATCGCTGCTCCTTGCCTTAACTAATCTGCCTGTCTCCTTGGCTTATCTGACCGACCTAATCGACCTACGTAGCTTCGCTTGACCTTGACCTGACCTACGACTCCTTGGCCTAGCTCCGCCGTCCCCGTAGACCCCTTATCCCTGGCTTAACTCACGTCCCTTAGCTCTTCTCCTTGGCCTTCGCTGCTCGCTCCCTGGCTTCCTTATCGACTTCGCTTGATCTCACTCGCTCACTAGCTTGGCTTCGATCTCTCCTTAGCTTCCTAACTTCACCTTCTCTCGACGCGCATACGCTCTCGTTCCCCTTGGCTTAGGTCTGTCCGCGTGCGCTCGCACGCTCGCGTCCTCAGCGACGCCTGCCCCGCCCACCGGGCGGCGGCCGCTGGTCACCGGAGCCCGACCTCGACCGCCCGCCACCCGTCGGCGGGGCTCCGAAACACGGTTGAAGCGCCCGCGCCGCTGGACGGCCGGGCGCTTCATTCTTGCGCGCGGATCATCCGCACACCGCAGGCCTGGCGACCCCCGTCGGCGGTGATTCTCGCTATCCTCCCCCTCGGCCATGTCCGCTCGTCACGCCCTCTTCGGCATCCTCGCCCTCGCCCTCACCGCTTGCCCCGGCGGCGGGCCTGAGTGGCCAGACTCGTGGGAGATCAGCCACAGCGTCGACGCCAGCGTCGGCGCGTTCCTCTCCGTCTGGGGGCCGAGCCCGACCGAGGTCTACGCGGTCGGCGGCAACCCGGACGCCGGCGTCATCTTCCGCTTCGACGGCGAGGACTGGAGCCGCGACGAGACCGTCCCGGCCGACGTCCCGCTGCTCAACTGGATCGACGGGACGAGCGGCGAGGTCTGGGTCGTCGGCAACGAGGGCGTCGCGCTCCACCAGACCGCGACCGGCTGGGAGCGCGTCGACACGGGGATCGACGCGCCGCTCTGGGGCGTCTGGGGGGCGGCGCCCGATGACCTCTGGGCGGTCGGCGGCGACACCGCCATGAACGGCTCCAAGCCCCGCCTCGCCCACTACGACGGCGTCGCCTGGGCGGAGGTCGAGCTCCCGGCGCACAACCGCCCCGAGAGCACGCGGGCGCTCTTCAAGGTCTGGGGGACCGCCGCCGACAACGTCTTCGCCGTCGGCATGGACGGGCTGATCCTCCACTACGACGGCGCCGCCTGGGCGCAGTCCCCCTTCGCCCTGACCAACGATCTGATCAGCCTGTGGGGCTCCGGGCCCGACGACATCGTCGCCGTCGGCGGGCGCAGCAACGGCGTCGTCGCCCGCTGGGACGGCGCGAGCTGGAGCGGCGAGCTGATCGGCGAGTCGCCCGGGCTCAACGGCGTGTGGCTCGACGGCCGCAAGCGCGCCTGGGTCTGCGGCGTCCGCGGCGCGACCGGCCTCCTCGACCCAAGCGAATTCGCCTTCATTCCGGAGATTGTCACAAACCACGTCCTCCACGCCTCGTTCGGCTTCGATGACGGACCGCACTTCGCGGTCGGCGGTAGCATCGATCGCAACCCGCCCTGGCAGGGCATCATCATGATCCGCGGAGAACAGCCATGACACGTCGAGGGTCTCGCACCGCAGCTCCGATCGCGGCGCTCATCGCCATCGCCGGCCTCGTCGGCTGCACCGGGGAGGACCCGCCGCCGGAGCTCGCCAAGGACATCTACGGCCCGATGGGGACGATCCGCCCGGACGCGACCGACGAGCAGCGCGAGACCTTCACCCGCGGCGAGGCCGTCGCCAAGCACCGCTTCACCGCGGCCGAGGGGCTCGGCCCCCTGGTCAACGTGTCCTTCTGCGCAGCCTGCCACGAGAAGCCGGTCTTCGGCGGCTCGGCGGGCCGCTACCGCGACTTCTACCTGACCGCGACCAAGCTCGAGGACGGCGGGGTGATCGCCGGCGAGCACGGCGGCGTCTTGACTGCGTACGGGCTCTCCGGGGCGAAGCTGCGGCCGGACCTCCAGGAGGGGGTCAACGTCATCACCCACCGCAACCCGATCCCCTTCTTCGGCGTCGGCCTCCTCGCCGAGCTCCCGGAGAAGTCGATCCTCAAGTACGCGGATCCCGACGACGAGGACGGCGACGGGATCTCCGGGCGGCCGAACTTCGATCGCGGCTTCGTCGGCCGCTTCGGCCGCAAGGCCCAGACGGTGAGCATCGAGGGGTTCATCCGCGGCCCTCTGAACAACCACCTCGGGATCACCTCCGACCCGCTGAGCGAGGAGCAGAAGGCGAAGCTGCCGGTCCCTTCGGACAGCGGCTCGGCGACGAACACCCGCCAGGCCGCGGCCCCCGATGAGCCCCTCACGGACTCGGATGACGTCGCGGATCCCGAGCTTGCGAGCGAGGATCTCTTCGACCTCGTGAGCTGGGCGATGCTCCTCGCCGCACCGGAGCCCGCCGAGCCGACGCCGGCGTCGGAGCGCGGCGAGGCCGTCTTCGCCGAGGTCCGCTGCGACGCTTGTCACGTCCCGGCCCTCGAGGGGCCGCGCGGGCTGCTGCCGGTCTACAGCGACCTCCTGCTCCACAATATGGGCGACGAGCTCGCCGACGGCCTCGAGATGGGCGTCGCCAAGGGCGACGAGTTCCGCACGGCCCCGCTGTGGGGGATCACCGCTGTCGGCCCCTACCTCCACGACGGCCGCGCCGACACCCTGGACGACGCGATCCGCATGCACGGCGGCGAGGCGGCCGACGTCCGCGACGCGTACGTCGACCTCGACGACGCGGCGCGCGCTGATCTGATCACCTTCCTCGAGTCGCTCGGCGGCCTCGAACAGCGGACCTCGGGGCTCCTGCCGCCGGACGCGCCGATCCCCGCCGACGACGAGCCGGGCGCGCCGATCGGCCTCACCGACGACGCCGACCGCGGGCGCTGGCTCGCCGGGCGCGCGCTCTTCGATCGCGACACCACCCTCGAGCACGGCCTCGGGCCCTTCTTCAACGGCGACAGCTGCCGCGCCTGTCACTTCGACCCGGTGATCGGCGGCGCCGGCCCGCTCGACGTCAACGTCATGCGCCACGGCACCCGCGACCCCGAGGACGCCTTCGTCGCCCCCGAGTACGGGACGATCATCAGCAAGCTGTCGATCCCGGGGCTCCCGCGCCGCGAGGCGACCTCCGCCCACAACGTCCTCGAGCCGCGGCAGACCCCGACGACCCTCGGCCTCGGGGTCATCGAGTCGATCGCCGACGACGACATCCTCGCGCTCGCGGACCCCGACGATCTCGACGCCGACGGGATCCGCGGCGTGCCCTTCATCCTCGGCGACGGTCGCCTCGGCCGCTTCGGCTGGAAGGCCTCGATCCCCAGCGTCGTCGAGTTCGTCCGCGACGCCCTGTCGAACGAGCTCGGCCTCACCGTCCCGGCGATCGACGGCCTCACCTTCGGCTTCCTCAGCGACGACGACAGCTACGCCGATCCCGAGGTCTCGCTCGAGGAGCACGACGCGCTCGCCTTCTACATCGAGCACCTCGCGCCGCCGCGGCCGAACGCCGAGGTCCCCGGCGGGATCGAGGTCTTCGAGGCGGTCGGCTGCGATCTCTGCCATGTTCCGGAGCTCCCCGGCGGCGACGGCCCGGTGCCGCTCTTCAGCGACCTCCTCCTCCACGACGTCGCCGCCAACGGCTACTTCGGCGTCCCCGACGGCATGGCCGACGAGCGCAGCTTCCGGACCGCGCCGCTGTGGGGCCTGTCGACCAGCGCGCCCTACATGCACGACGGCTCGGCGGGGACGATCGAGGCGGCGATCCTCGCCCACGACGGCGAGGCCGCGGCCGTCCGCAGCGCCTTCGAGGCGCTCTCCTCCGCCGATCAGGGGCTCCTCCTCGAGTTCTTGGGATCCCTCTAGGTGGCGCTCGGAAGGCGCAGCGCGGGGATCTTCGCCGCCTTCGTCGGTCTCGCCTGCGAGGGCGGCGAGTGCGAGGAGGACATCCGCGCCCAGGTGCTCGACGCCCGCGCGACCCTGGCGATCGGCGACGCGACCCTCACCGCCGAGATCGCCCAGACGGAGGTCGAGCGCGAGCGCGGCTGGAAGCACCGGCGCTGCGACCTCGAGGGGCTCGTCCTCGTCGCCCCCGAGGGCGGCGCGCTCGAACTCTGGGGCTGCGGCATGACCACCGCGCTCGACGTCCTGTGGATCAAGGACGGCGCGGTCCAGAGGATCGACACAGGCATCGAGCCCTGCGCGGAGCCCTGCGGCGGCTGCCCGATCGTCGGCCCAGGCGGCCCGGTGGACGCCGCCCTCGAGGTCCCCGCGGGCTCGCTCGACGTCGAGGTCGGCGCAGCGGTGATTGGACTCGATCCGTGGCTCGGCGGCGCCTGAGAGCCTCCACCCCCCAGCTATCCAGACGCTAGGGCAGCCCGGCCTGCGCCAGGAGCCGCGCGTGCGTCGGCGTCGTCACGCCGCGCGCGGCCGCGACCTCGACGAACCAGCCGTTGCGCCACCGCCACTCCTTCACGGCGCCGCGGTAGCTGGCGATCGAGCGCGAGTAGGCGCAGAGGCGCTCGACCAGGGGCTCGAGCTCGAGGTCGACGCCGAGCTC
>JAGQIT010001171.1 GCA_020431135.1 Myxococcales bacterium
CGGCCTGGTGGTGGACGTAGTGGAACTCGCCTACGCAGGTGATCCCGCTGGCGAGCATCTCGCGGTAGCAGGCCCGGGTCGCCGCGAAGAGCCCCTCCGGATCGAAGGCCTGGACGGCGGCGTACATCGCCTCGCGCCAGCTCCAGAAGTCGCTCGGGTCGCCCGGGCGCCGGCGGTGCGTGGCCCCGCGGATCACCCGCTGGAAGGCGTGGCTGTGGCCGTTGACGAGGCCCGGCAGGAGGAGGCGGCGGCCGAGGTCGTAGCGCAGCCGCGGCCCGGCGGCGTCGCTCTCGTCGCCCTCGTCGCTCCCGTCGGTGCCTGTGCGGATCGCGACGATCGTCCCGTCGGCGTCGACCTCGATCGCCGGGCGCAGGGCGAGCGCGCCGTCGATCCACGCGGCGGCCGCGGTGTAGATCCGGGTCGCGGCGGCGCTCACTTGCCGGCCTTCGCGTCCGTCGCCGCGCCCTTGCTCCCGGCGCCGGCGGTCGGCGGCTCGAGGTAGAGGTGGCGATCGGCGAAGTCGAGGGTCCAGCGGCCGCCCGCGAAGGCGCCGAGGCCGAGCATGCCGTCGATGCGGAAGTCGTCCGAGCTCTTGCTCTGCTCGAAGTAGCCGTAGGCGCCGCTGCGGTTGGCGACGCGGTAGTCGCCGAGCTCGACCTCCTCGACCTTGACGACCGAGGGCTGGCCGCGGCGCAGCGGCGGGGCGCCGACGGCCGCGCGCCCGTAGGCCCGGGTCGTCGCCGCGAGGTCCACCCCCTGCATGCCGGTGTTGAGGAGGAAGAGCCCCTCGGCGCCGTTGAGCTCGGCGGGGACGTAGATGAAGTGGGTCTCGTGGACCCAGAACGGGACCTTGGCGCCGCTGCGCTGCTCGGCGAGCGCCTTCTTGCACTTGCCCTTGTTCGCGTCGACGAGGGTGAGGGTCGAGGCCTCGGGGTCGACGGTCACCTGGAAGAGCTCGAGGAAGCGGACGCCGAGGACGGCGCGCGCGACCTTGTCGTCGCTGCCCGACATCGCGGCGATCGTCGCCGTCGAGAAGATGTCGACCGGCACCGACTTCACCGCGAAGTCGCCGATCGTGATCGCGTCGACCTGGCCGTGGCCGATCTCCTCGCCGGCGCGGCCGACCGGCGTCCGCGAGCGGACCGGCACGCTCAGCTGCTCGGCGAGCTCGTTGTCGAGGATCACGTCGGTCGCGCCGGTGTCGATCATCGCCCGGACCTCGACGCCGCCGAGCTCGATGTCGACGAGCGGCAGGCTCGACCCGGGCTGGGTGATCGGCATCAGGCTCGTGCAGCCGTCGCCGCCGACGTCGACCTGGAGCGGCTTGCCGGCGAAGGAGCGGTAGCGGGCGGCGATCACCGCGTTGGCGTCGCCGGTCTCGTCGAGGGCGTCGGCGACCGCGGCGAAGTCGCGGTTGTGGCTGGCGATCCACGCCCGCTGGGCGGCGATCAGCTCCGGGCGCAGGCCGGCCTTCGAGGCGCGGTCGAGCGTCTTCTTCGCGTCCTTCCACTGGCCGGCGAGGACCTGGGCGCGGGCGAGGATCCACAGCGCCTCGCTCTCCTGCTTGTCGAGCTTGAGCGCCTGCTTAGCGATCTCGGCGGCGTCTTCGAAGTGGGCGGCGGCCCAGAGCTGACGGGCGTAGGAGACGACGTCGGTGAGCTCGCGCGGGTTCTTCTCGTAGGCCGCCTTGGTCAGGGCGAGCGACTCGAGGATCTCGTCGGGCTTGGGCGTGGGCTTGGGCAGCTCGGGGATCTCGAAGACCGCGGGGTCGATCTTGGCGTGATCGACCTTCTGGGCGGTGAAGACGACCTCCTGCGCGCGCTCGCCGAGCTCCGAGACGAGGCGGATCTCGTGGGCGACGAGGACGCCGTCGACCTCGCGGTAGTCGTTGTAGAGCACCCACTGCTTGAGGCTGAGGCCGTCGCCGGTCGGCTCCTCGACGAGCTCCTCCTTGAGGAGGCCGGTGCCGCGGTCGAACCACATCGTCTTCTCGGGGACGGCCGGGCTCGCGCTCTTCCAGCGGACGCCGTCGAGGAGGGCGCTCTCGCCGGCGAAGTTCTTGGTCCGCGGCTCCTCGAGGGAGATCTCGACGCCGCGCTTGTCGCGGTCGAAGTACCAGTGGAGGATCGCGTCCTCCTTGGTCGCCTCGACCGCCTGGGCGTCGTCGAGGACGAGGATGCCGCCCTGGAGCTGCCAGCCCTCCCTGCCGTCGTAGCCGCGCTCCTCGAGGGCGTTGCCGAGCACGGTCCGGCGGTAGAGCTTGCCGTCGCTCGTCGTCTGCAGGAGGAAGGTGCCCGTCTGCTCGTCGCGCATGCACTCCTCCTCGTCCTCCTCGCAGCCCTCCTCGGGCTTGACCGCCATCCGCGACTCGACCGACCGCTGGGTGATCACGCGGACCTTGGCCTCGCCGCCGATCGCCTCGATGTAGCGGGCGATCACCGCGTCGGCGGACTCCGGCGCCTCCGGGCCCCCGGGGGTCTCGGTGTCCTCCGGCGGGACCTTGAGGCAGGCGCCGAGGGGCGCGAGGGCGAGGGCGAGGGCGAGGGCGCCCGCGCGGTGGGCGAGGCGGCGGCCAGACGGAGCGAGACGAGGCATGCGCGGGGGAGAGTGCCGCACAGGAGCGGTCCGCTCAACCACCGCGGCCGGCGACTCCTGCTACGCTGGTGGCCTTGCCGTACCGGGAGCCCGCCGCGATCTACGGTCTGTCCGCGACCCGAGCGGGGCGGGGCGGCCGTCGGGCGGCCGTAGAGCGCTCCTGCGGGCGATCTCCTCGGCGCTGGCTCGCCGGCCTCGTCGTCGCCCTGGTGGCCTGGGGACCCGTCGACGCCGCGTCTGCGGCCGCGTCGGCGGTCGATCGCGGCGTGGAGGGGGGGGCCAAGCCGGGGATCGGCGCTCAGCTCCGGTCGGCGTTCGACGGCAAGATCCCGCGCAGCCCGGCCCTCTCTCCCGGCGAGGCCGACGCGGCGGTCGCCCGCCTCGCCGCCGATGATCCCTGCCGGGCGGCGATCCGCGACGAGCTCCTCCGCGGCGAGCGCCCCGAGCCCGCCACCGATCGTTGCGTCGCGGCCCGCGACCGCGTCCTCGCCCGCCTCGCCCGCCGTCAGCGCGCCTCCTTCGGCCTCGTCGACCGCCGCGAGGAGGACCTCGCGCGGATCAGCCTCCTCCTCTCGCGCGCCCGCGGCTGCCGTCGCTGGCTCCTCGGCGACCCCGGGCGCGGCGCGCCCGTCCTCGGCGAGGCGCTCGCGGCCAAGTGCGCCGTCCGCCGCTACCGCGGGCCGCTCGCCGTCGTCGTCGTCGACGCCGCCGGGCAGCGCGCCCCCGTCTTTGAGATCCGCCCGCAGAGCGACGGCCGCTACGTCGTCCGCTACGCCGAGGTCGACGCGGCGCTCGGTCACCGCGGGCTGCCGCGCCTCGTCGCCTGGGATCGCCTCGAGCTCGGCGTCGGCGGCTGGGCGGGCAGCGTCGATCTCGCCGCGGGGCGCAGCGAGGCCCGCGATCGCCACGCCAAGGCGGTGCTCACCGGACGCGGCGTCCCGGCGCTCTTCGTCGTCCGTCATCCTGAGCACCCGGCGGCCGACGACGCCCGCCTCCTCGCCGAGGAGTCCCGCCTCCTGCGCAAGCAGGGCGACTACGAGGCGGTCGTCGACGGGACCATGTCGCCGCGCCGCTTCCTCGCCCGCTACGTCATCTCCCGCTACCACCGGGCCGTCCGCGAGATCGAGCGCGGCGTCTCGCCGAGCGAGCCTGCGCCGCCGCCTCCGAAGGAGATATGTCCAGAGGGACATGATGTTGACGACGCGAAGGACGCGAGGGACACGACCAACAAGCACCGAGAGAACGCGGAGGCGCCGGCTGAAGGCGCCGCCGCGCGAGGGCGTGATGGCTGCCGAACCGCCGCGACTGCGACGCCACCTGCGGATCCTCGACCGTGACGTCGGCGCGGTGATGGAGGCCCACCCGGAGGCGATCGAGTGCCGCCCTGGGTGCAGCGAGTGCTGCCACCAGACCTTCCGCGTCTCCGAGGTCGAGGGGGCGCTGCTCGTCGCCGGCCTCGCCGCGGCGGCGCCCGAGCTGCGCGCGGCGATCGTCGCCCGAGCCCGCGCCTATCGCCCCGACGCCCGCGTCCCCTGTCCGGCGCTCGACGTCGCCGGCCGCTGCTCGCTCTACGACCATCGCCCGCGGATCTGCCGCAAGTACGGCGTCCCGCTCTGGCACCCCGATCGCCCGCACGAGCTCCGCACCTGCCGCCTCAACTTCACCGCCGGCGCCCCGGATGACTTCGACCTCGAGGGCCTCGTCGAGGCGCAGGCCGAGTGGGCCCGCGACTGGATCCGCCTGCGCGAGGAGCTCGCCCTCGGGCCGCAGGACAACCGGACGATCGCCGCGTGGATCGCCGACGCGTAGGCGGGGCGAGAACGACGAAGCCGACCTCCCGCGCGGGGAGGCCGGCCTCGGACGCCGGGCGCCAGCTCAGCTCTCGACGAACGCCTTGAGGCGCTTCGAGCGGCTCGGGTGCCGGAGCTTGCGCAGCGCCTTCGCCTCG
>JAGQIT010001172.1 GCA_020431135.1 Myxococcales bacterium
AGGCCGGGATCCCGGCGCCGCCGGCCCGGATGCGCTCGGCGAGGGTGCCCTGGGGGACGAGCGTCACCTTGAGCTGGCCCGAGAGGTAGAGCTTCTCGAAGGCCCTGTTCTCGCCGACGTAGGACGAGGTCATCGACCGGACCTGGCCCTTGTCGAGGAGGAGGCCGAGGCCGACCCCGTCGATCCCGCAGTTGTTCGAGATGATGTCGAGGTCGCGGGTCCCCTTGGCGTGAGCGGCCTTGATCAGGTTCTCTGGGTTGCCGCAGAGGCCGAAGCCGCCGACCATCAGCGTCGCTCCGTCGAAGAGGTCGTGGATCGCCTCCTCGGCGCTGGCAAAGGTCTTGTTCATGGCGCGGCGATTGTTCCACGCCGCCCGGGGGCTTACAAGGCCCCGGCCCGGCCGGCGGCGGCCTTGGTGCGCAGCTCGTCCATCGCCGCCGCGTAGTCGGGGCCGTGATCCTTGTTCCGCAGGATCGCCGAGCCGGCGACGAAGACGTCGACGCCGTCGGCCGCGACCGCGCCGATGTTCGCGGCATTGATCCCGCCGTCGATCTGGATCCGCGTGGCCAGGCCGCGCTCGCGGATCGCCGCCCGCAGCTCGCGGATCTTCGGGCGCACCTCGGGGATGAAGCGCTGGCCGCCGAAGCCCGGGTTGACGCTCATCAGGAGGACGAGGTCGCAGAGGTGGAGGACGTGGACGATCGCGCCCACCGGCGTGTGCGGGTTGAGAACGACCCCGGCCTCGACGCGGTCGCCGGCGTGGTGGGGGAGGCGGCGGATCTGGTCGAGGTTGCGGTGGAGGTGGCGGCAGGTCTCGGCGTGGACGGTGATCGAGTCGGCGCCGGCGCGGGCGAAGGCCTCGACGTAGCGCTCGGGCTCCTCGATCATCAGGTGGCAGTCGAGGTGGCGGGTCGTCAGCGGCCGGATCGCGTCGACGACCGGCGGGCCGATCGTGATGTTGGGGACGAAGCGGCCGTCCATGACGTCGACGTGGATCCAGTCGGCGCCGGCCTCATCGAGCGCCCGGATCTCGGCGCCGAGGCGGGCGAAGTCGGCGCTGAGGATCGACGGGGCGAGGAGCGGGCCGATCGCGGCGGTGGGGATCGAGGAGGGGGCTGGCATCGCTCGGCCTCTTTATCACGGGGGATGGGGCGCGGCGCGCGGTCGAACACGCGTCCTAGCGAGGTCCCGCACCCCTGTGCCGCGGCCGCGGGGTATCCTCCGGGCGATGAGCCGGCGAGCCGAGCGGGTCCGGGCCCCCAGGCCGAGCAACGACATGCCGAAGATCGTCGCGCTCGGCCAGCGCCCGGATCTCTTCGGCGACTTCTACCACTCGGTTCTCGAGCGCAGCTGGACGCGCCACCTCGTCGGCGCCTGCGCGGTCTTCCTCGGCGCCAACGCCCTCTTCGCGGCGCTCTACAGCCTCGACCCCGAGGCGATCTACAACGCCCGCCCGGGCTCGTTCGAGGACGCCTTCTACTTCTCGGTCCAGACGATGTCGACGATCGGCTACGGGACGATGGCGCCGGCGACCCGCTTCGCCAACGTCCTCGTGACGATCGAGGCGCTCTTCGGCACGCTCCTCGTCGCCGTCCTCACCGGCATCACCTTCGCCCGCTTCGCCCGGCCGACGGCCAAGGTGCTCTTCTCGAACAAGATGGTCATCGCCCCGCGCGACGGCGTCCCGCACCTGATGGTGCGGATGGCCAATTGGCGCCACAACAACGTCGTCGAGGCCTACCTCAAGATGTTCACCCTCCGCCTCGAGCGGACCCAGGAGGGCGAGACGATCCGCATCCCGGTGCCCCTCGAGCTGGTCCGCGACAGCAGCGCGGTCTTCTGGATGAGCTGGACG
>JAGQIT010001173.1:0-501 GCA_020431135.1 Myxococcales bacterium
GTCGCGAAGAGGGCCTCTTCGATGAAGGCCTCGACCTCGGCGTCGGTCTTGCCGAGGCGGCGGGCGTGGGCCTTGTAGGCGGCCATGCCCTTGACCCCGTAGAGCAGGATCTTCTGCAGCGACTCGATGTCAGGGTTCTTGCCGCAGACGCCGAGATCCGTGCAGCCGGTGTTGTGGGCGGTCTGCTCGCATTGGTCACAGAACATGGGGAGGCGGGTGTGCGCGTGATGCATGGCAGCTCCTTGTCGGGACGAGGAGACCAGGCCGCGGCGCGACGCGGGTCCGAAAAATATGCATCATGAATACATGTTTAAGGAGACGCCGCGCGGAGCCCCCTCCTAGGGGGCCGTAGGGACAGGTCGGTGCTGAGGGCGTGCACGTTCTCACGATCGCCGCGCGAGCGCTCGCCGAGGGGAGACGCCCGTGCTGCCCGCGGCCGCGCTCGCTGAGCGCGGCGAATTTTGCCGGCGGGGAGGCTGTAACACCTCGAGAAGGGGAGGA
>JAGQIT010001173.1:651-2482 GCA_020431135.1 Myxococcales bacterium
GACCGTTTCAATGCAGTGTTGGCTCTTGATGGATGCCGCGGAGTTTAAGGAAGCCCTAGTTGACGCGATGGAGCGCAAGCGCCATTGGGCCTGGTCCGAATTTACCGCTGGACAGGTCGACAAGGCGCGCCTGCACATCCACTTCGAGCAGGAGTACGCGACCTACGTCCGCGACTTCGCGATCCTCCTCGGCCGCGCCTACGTCCAATGCCCGATCGCCGCGGTGCGGGCGGAGCTCGCCGAGAACCTCTACGAGGAGGAGACCGGCAAGCTCTCCCTCGGCAAGCCGCACGCCGAGCTCTTCCTCCGCTACCCCGAGGGGCTCGGCATGGACGTCGGCCGCTTCGACAAGATCACGATGCTCCACGAGGCCGCCCGCTTCCGGGCCTACGTCGACGAGGCGACCCTCGAGTGCGGCTGGGAGACGGCGATGGTCGTGACGACGATCTTCCTCGAGGGCAACCAGTACGAGCGCGGGGTGATCGACAAGAACGCCGAGAAGCGGCCGGAGGCGCCGCTGAGCGAGCACCCGCTGGTCAAGCACTACGGCCTCCCCGAGGCCGCGCTGGAGCTGACGAAGGCCCACCGCATGGTCGAGGGCGACCACCGCAAGGCGGCCTGGCGCCTCGTCGAGCACATCCAGCCGGCGGCCTACCCCCAGGTGCTCGCGTCGATGGAGGAGATCCTGACGCGCTGGCTGACCTACCGCGACGCGGTCGCCCGCGCCTGCGGCCTCGCCCGGCCGGCGGCGTCGTAGGGCGCTTCGGAGGCGGGTCTACGCCGGGAGCGTCATCCTCAGCCAGGTGCGGACGTAGAGGCCGCCGTCGCGCGGGCTCAGGACGAACGTGTCGGTGATCGGCCGCCAGGGATCGTCGTCCGCCTTCACGCGCGCGACGACTTGGACGAGGATCCCATCGGCTGAGGGCACGCTCTCGATGCGCGTGGGCGCGTGCGTGAGCGTCTGCGAGGTCAAGCTACCGAGTCGCGCCATGATGAGGTCGGTGCCCTCGTCCTGTGTGCCGTCGACCGTCATCAGGGAGTCATTACCGAAGAAGGCGGAGAGGTTCGAGCGCTGGGCGACGTCGTCGAACGTGGCGAAGAACTGGGCGACGAACGCCTCTCCGGTCTGTGTGATGAGTTCGCTCATGGGCGTCATTCTAGGTTATGTCGGCGGGGCTGGGGGGCGCGCCAGCTCCGGGGTCTAGTCGCGGACGATGCGGGCGAAGAGCTCCTCGCCGCGCCGCGAGATCACCGAGTCCGTGGCCCGCTCGAGGCGGTCGACGGTGAAGCCGTCGGCGAAGCGGGCGCGGACCTCGTCGGCGGTCACCGAGAAGGGCGGGCCGCCGTCGCGGCCGTGGGCGAAGAAGAGGCCGACGAGGGCGCCGCCGGGGACGAGCGCGTCGCGGACGGCGTCGACGAAGTCGCCGCGCCGCGCCGGATCGATCGCGCAGAAGCAGGTGTGCTCGACGATCAGGTCGTAGGCCGGCGGCTGGCCGCGGAGGTCGAAGACGTTGGCGACGCGGAAGTCGATCGGCCGCGGGCTCGGGAGGGACGCGGCCTGGGCGATCGCGGTCGCCGCGATGTCGATGGCGATGACGTCTGCGCCGTGGTCGGCGAGCATGCGCGCCTCGTTGCCGCGGCCGCAGCCGACGACGAGCGCGCGCTTCCCCTGCGGCGGGTGGGCGGCGAAGTAGCTGGCGAGGGGCGGCGCCGGGCGGCCGAGCTCCCAGCCGGTGAAGCCGCGGCGGTACATGCTGTCCCAGAACTCGGGCTCGTTGGGATCGAGGGGCGCGTCGGTGTTCGCGTCGGCGCTCGCGTCGGCGCTCGCGTC
>JAGQIT010001174.1 GCA_020431135.1 Myxococcales bacterium
GGGATCCCGCGCAGGCCGAGCGCCGCGTCGCCGAGGAGCTCGCGCAGGCCGAGGGGGTCGCGGCGCGGCTCATCGCCGGCGGCGGCGAAGAGCGGGCTCGACAGGCGCGCACGGATCCCCGCGGCGGCGGCGTTGACCGCCTCGGGATCGAGGCGCCGGCCGAGCTCCGCGTGGCGCTCCGGCGGGATCAGGTAGAGCAGGTTGGCGTCGAGCCAGGCGGTGGTCTCCTGCGCCGGCGGGGCGATCGGCGACCAGCGCTCGCCGAGGCGGGCGTGGATCTTCGCCGCCGCGTCGCCGAGCGGGTCCGACTCGGCCTCCTCGTCGACCTCATGGGCCTCGGGGTCGTCGCCGATCGCCGGGAGATCGGCCGCGAGGCGGAGCCAGATCGACGCGCTCGGATCGCGCTCATCGACCGGCACGAGGCTGTCGAGGGCCCCGTCGACGAGCGGCGCGTCGCGGCGAAGCGCCACGGCGAGGAGGACGATCGTGGCAATAAGCCACACGAACGCCAGCGCGATCGGTCGCGCCTTCGCTCGGGGCCCCTTCGTCGGCCCAGGGGCGGTTCTCTCGGCCGCGGACAAGATCGCCTCCCAAGCTAGCATGGAGGGCAAAATTCACGATTTTTCGGAGGTGCGGACCTCTCCTACATCGCCGAGGTCTTCGAATCGGCGGAGCGCTTGCAAGGGATCGGGGGTTGTTGACCGCACAAGGCTCTCGAGCATCGACGACCGCGCCGCGCGGCCGGGCGAGCGGCGACTTGAATCTTGATAAAGCTTTCCCGCACAACTAATTGATGGCGATGCAAGCAGAGGCACACCCCGAGTCCGCGGTTGTCCGGGAGCTCCGTCTGCTGCTCCCGCAGCCGGGCGGTGATGCCCCGGATCCTGCGTCCTCGTCCTTCTGTCGGATCGTCGACGGCCTCAGCGTCGACCGCGACGACAAGATCAACGGCCACATCGACGCGATCACCGGGCCGCTCAGCGCCTGGGCCGTCAAGCACGGGCTCGCCGGCGAGGCCGTGATCGCCGACCGCCTCGAGAAGGTCTGCTTCAACGTCCTCGCCGCCCACACCTACCCGAGGGCGCCGCGCGAGGAGTTCCTCCTCGCCGCCAAGTGGTGCACCTGGCTCTTCTTTCACGACGACTGGCTCTGCGATCGTCAGGCGACCGAGGACGAGGCGCCGGTCAGCCCCGCCGAGCTCGCCATCGCCCACCGCCGCCTCCTCCGGGCCCTCGGCGGCACGGCGCCGAAGGGCGACGATCCGCTGGCGACGTCGCTCTTCGAGCTCGGCCGCGAGGCGCTGCGCTGGGGCGGCGAGGAGTGGATGGCGCGCTTCGTCTACGACGTCCGCCGCCACTTCGAGGCCAACGAGTGGGAGGCGGTCAACCGCGCGCGCAACGAGGTCCCGTCGGTCGAGGCCTACACGAAGATGCGCCCCTACGCCGGCGCCGTGTACACCGCCTTCGACTTCATCGAGCTCGTCGAGGACCTCAACATCGACGCGGCGGTCCGCGAGCACGTCGCCTTCCGCCAGCTCGCGCTGATCGCCAACAACTGCATCTGTTGGGTCAACGACCTCTACTCGCTGGCCAAGGAGATCCACGAGGGCAACCCGAACAACCTCGTCCTCGCCCTCCGCGAGGAGCGGGGGATCAGCCTCGGGGAGGCGATGATCGTCGCCGTCGACATGCACAACGCCGAGTACCGGGCCTTCGAGTCGCTCGCCGGCGACCTGCGGAGCCTCGGCGTCAGCATCGATCGCGACGTCCGCGACTACCTCGCGGGCCTGCGCGCGTGGATGCTCGGCAACGCCGCCTGGTCGCGGCTCACCCTGCGCTACCAAGAGCTCCTCAACATGACCGTCTAGGGGCTGTCCTGGCGGTCTGTATGCGGTGTTGGGGGCGGCTGGCCGCGGCGCGAGGGGGCGGGGGCGGAGGGCCGGCGACGGGCCGACAAGCCTGCGTATCCGGCCATCTAGCTCACTCGAGATTCACCCGATGAGGCCGGAAATACGCGTTTTCGGGCGCCTCCGACCCGCTGGAGCCATCAGGGGCGACGCGTCGGGCCGCATGGTCTAGGATAGCCGGCGCTCCGGTCATGTCTTCCGGCAAATCCCTCACGCGCCTCGCCCTTTGGGGCGTGGAGTCGGCGAACGACGAGGACTTCGAGGTGCGGATCACGGTGACCAACCAGCTCGCGCTGATGGTCGCCGTCGCCTGCGCGGCGTACATCGTCCTCTTCTTCAGCCTCGGGCTGCGGCGTGAGGCCGCCCTCGCCGTCCCCTTCCTCGCCGGCTTCCTCGTCTGCCCGGTCCTCAACCGCGTCGGCGCGCACACGGCCGCGCGCCTCGCCTTCATCGCCCTCTACGGCACGGCCGTCACGGTCTTCGCCTCGCTCTTCGGCCGCGAGCTCGGCCTCCACTACCTCCTCTTCCCGGCGGTCGGCTTCCCCTTCATCTGCTTCGAGCCGCGCGAGCGCTGGCAGCTCATCCTCGGGATCGCCTACCCGATCCTCGCCTACATCGCCCTCGAGTGGGCCGACTTCGGCTTCATCGCCAAGAAGGCGGACATCGACCCGGCGTTCGCCCCCTACGTCCACGGCTTCCTCGTCCTGACGATCTTCGCCCTGACGCTGCTGCCGCTCGCCTTCTTCCAGCGGGCGGCGCGGCGCAAGGACCACCACCTGCGCGAGACCAACGCGATCCTCCAGCGGCTCAACGACCAGCTGACCTCCGCGCGCGAGGACGCCGAGGCGGCCAACGAGGCCAAGAGCACCTTCCTCGCCAA
>JAGQIT010001175.1 GCA_020431135.1 Myxococcales bacterium
GCGGCGCGGTGCTGATCGACACCGGCGGCGAGCAGAACGAGAGCTTCGACAGCGACGCCGCGCTGCGCGACTACCTCGACGCGTTCTTCGATCGTCGCCCGGATCTCGACCGCACGCTCGATCTCCTCCTGATCACCCACCCACACATCGACCACATGCGCTCGGTGATGACGGTGCTCGAGAACTACCGCGTGCGCGGCGTCATCGACGACGGGATGACGGAGTCGAACCACGCCGAGGATCCGGGCAAGGAGCAGCAGAGCCGGATGCACGAGTGGCTCGCCGCCCACCCCGAGGTCGCCCACCTCGACGTCCGCGTCTCGGACATCGACGGCGACCAGGGGCTGACGGGCGAGATCGTCGATCCGATCGGCTCCTGCGACGCCTCGGCGATCGACCCGAAGATCACGGTGCTCTGGGGCGCGGTCACCGACGAGCTCGAGAGCTACGGGCTCAACCCGAACAACCACAGCGTCGCCGCGCGCATCGACTTCGGCCAGAGCTCGGCGATGTTCACCGGCGACCTCGAGCTCGTCGGCCTCTCGCGCCTCGCCAGCAAGTACGCGTCGAACCCCGAGATCTTCGACGTCGACATCTACCAGGTCGGCCACCACGGCTCGAAGAACGCGACCATCGGCTACATGATGGAGATGATGAGCCCGACGCTCGCGGTCATCTCGATGGGCCCCTACGAGCGCGTCCACCCGTGGACGGCGCGCAAGTTCGGCCACCCGAACATCGTCGCCCTCGAGCACCTCGCCGACGCCAAGGTCGGGGTCAAGGGCTGGCGCGAGCGGCCGATCGAGGCCTGGGTCGGGCTCAAGGGCGCGTGGAAGGACGAGCGCCAAGAGGTCTTCGAGCGCCGGACCATCTCGCGGGCGATCTACGCGACCGGCTGGGAGGGCTCGGTGGTCGTCACCGCCTCGGCCGCCGGCCAGCTCGCGGTCGACACCGAGCGCTGAGCCGCGCGCGGCTCGTCGCCGAGGGTCCGCCGCGCGGGCGGACTGCGCTATCGTCGTCCGGTGGCGGAGACGGTGTCGGAGAACGCGAGCGCGAAGAGGCGGCGGGAGGTGTCGGTGGTCACCATCATCGGGGCGATCGGCGGGCTCGCGCTGATCGGCGCCTGCTTCAGCCCGATCTATCGCCTCGCGTCCTTGGGGCCCGGCGATCGCAACGAGGCCAAGGTCATCATCGACGACTTCGAGCGCGAGCTCGACCGGGCGCGGCGGGGCCTCGCCGAGGCGCCGCCGGAGTACGCGGGCGTCGCGGAGGTGATCGCCCCGGCGGCCGAGCACGCCGCCGCCTTCCTCGAGCACCCGAGCCCGCTCAACCTCGCCTACGTCGCGGCCGACGCGGGGGAGGTCCTCAGCGTCGTCGCGGTCCTCGAGCCGAGCCGGCGCATTGAGCTCGAGCAGGCGCAGCTCGCCCTCGGGGCGCTCGTCATCTTCATCTATATGATGCCGGCGCTCGGCGGCTATCAGGTGATCCGCGGGCTGCTCACGAACTTCCGCAAGCACGGCAGCGTCAGCCTCGCGCTGACCTTCCTCGGCGGCCTCGTCTACTTCGTGCTCGGCGGGATCGCGATCGCCGGCGTGCCGCGCGGGGCGTACGATCAGCTCGGTCCGGCGGTCTGGCTCCTCGCCGCGGGCGGCGGCCTCCTGGTCTTCTTCGCGATCTTCGGCGTGTCGCGCGAGACCTGGTGGAAGGCGTATCTCCTCATGATCGCCGGGGTGGTCGGTATCGGCTACCTCCTCGTGGAGATCGACAAGCTCATCTGAGCGACCCGGACGGGCCGCGACGAGCGGCGCCTGCACTTGAGAACCGGTGACCTCAGGCAGACGTCGCGGCGTCGGCGCGTCGACCTCACGCGTCGCGTCGTCCGTCGTGTCACAGGAACGTTACCGTTCGACACGAACGTGACACGGACGCGTGACCGCGGTCGACTTTCGCGCGCGGCTGCTCTACCCTCCGCGCCGTCGGAAGGCCCCCACCATGACTGAAAAGAGAGCCGTCCCCCCACCCACCACCTCGTACTTCGGTGAGCGCACGTTCAACCTCGAGACGATGCGGTCGAAGCTGCCGCGCAACGTCTACAGGGCGATCGAGCAGACGATCCTCGCCGGCGCCAAGCTGCCGCCGGAGCACGCGGACGTCGTCGCCCACGCGATGAAGGAGTGGGCGCTCGAGCACGGCGCGACCCACTACTGCCACTGGTTCCAGCCGCTCACCGGCGCCACAGCCGAGAAGCACGACGCGTTCCTCCACATCGAGAGCGACGGCACGCCGATCGAGCGCTTCTCCGGCTCGCAGCTCATCCAGTCGGAGCCCGACGCGTCGAGCTTCCCGTCGGGCGGCATGCGGGCGACCTTCGAGGCCCGCGGCTACACGGCGTGGGACCCGTCGAGCCCGGCGTTCATCATGACGAGCGGCCAGAGCGCGACGCTGTGCATCCCGTCGGCGTTCATCTCGTACCACGGCCAGGCGCTCGACGAGAAGACGCCGCTGCTGCGCTCGAGCGCGGCGCTGTCGCGGGCGGCGACCCACCTCCTCCAGCTCCTCGGGCACACGGACGTCGACCGCGTCGTCACCCTCCTCGGCGTCGAGCAGGAGTACTTCCTCGTCGACCGCGGGCTCTACGAGCAGCGCGCCGACCTGGTGATGGCCCACCGCACCCTCGTCGGCGCCCTGCCGCCGAAGGCCCAGCAGCTCGAGGACCACTACTTCGGGGCGATCCCCGACCGCGTCCTCGACTTCATGCACGAGGTCGAGCGCGAGCTCTACGAGCTCGGGATCCCGGCGAAGACGCGGCACAACGAGGTCGCGCCGCACCAGTACGAGCTCGCGCCGATCCACGAGGGGGTGAACATCGCCGCCGACCACAACCTCCTGATCATGGAGACGCTGCGCCGCGTCGCCAAGCGCAAGGGCCTCGCGCTCCTCCTCCACGAGAAGCCCTTCGCCGAGGTCAACGGCTCCGGCAAGCACAACAACTGGTCGAT
>JAGQIT010001176.1 GCA_020431135.1 Myxococcales bacterium
CAGCTGTCGACGACGGTCTCGCGCCTCAGCGTGATGGAGGGGCGGACCCTGGCGATCGCCACCTACAACACCAAGCTCGACGACGACTTCGAGATCGTCACCGACGACCCCGAGGAGCGCCAGCAGATCGTCGACGGGATGAAGGCGGTCGAGGCCCGCATCGAGGCCGACATGGACCCCTACGTCTCGGCGCGGCAGATGGACACCGACGAGATCATCGAGCTCGGCGAGCTCCGCCCCTACCTCGCCGCCCTCGTCGAGATGAGCTACCAGGCGATCGGCTACCGCCGGATTAAAAACCCGCGGATCTGGTCGCTCCACGATCTCGAGGTTCTCACCCGGGGGGTGCGCTAGCCATGGCCCAGACTTCGCCCACCAACTACGTCCGCGACAGCCGCGGCGCCCGCCCGCTCCTCGAGGCGCGCCTGCGCAAAGAGACAGACGGTCGCCTCGCCCTCCTCGCCCCGGCGGTCGGCCGCTGGCGCGATCGCCCGCCGGCCGGCGCCCTGATCCGCCCTGGATCCCTCCTCGGTCGCCTCGAGGTCCTCGGCCTCCACTACGCCCTCGTCGCCCCCGACGGCGCGCACGGGGTCGTCGTCGCCGAGGCGCTGCGCGACGCCCCGGCGAGCGCCCGCCTCGCCCGCCGGCCCGTCGCCTACGATGACGTTCTCCTCCTCCTCGACCGCGACATCGCCCCGGGGGTGGTCGCCGACGCAGGCGCCGACGACGACGCCGGGACCGGCGACGGCCTCGTCGTCCGCGCCCCGAGCAGCGGCCGCTTCTACCGCCGCCCCGCCCCCGACAAGCCGCCCTTCGTCGCCGTCGGCGACGTCATCGACGAGGGCAAGGTGATCGGTCTCCTCGAGGTCATGAAGACCTTCACGCGCATCGCCTACGGCGGCGGCGACCTCCCGAAGCGCGCCAAGGTCACGGCCCTCCACGCCGCGGATGAGGCGGACGTCGCCGCCGGCGAGGCGCTGATCGGGGTCGAGCCCGCGGAGTAGGGGCGCGGGCTCGTGCCCGTGAGGGCCGACGTCGGTCAAGTGGCGACAGCTAGTCGCTGTAGCGAGAGGGGTGATGCTACTTGCGCTACATTCGCGCGAGGAGTTCACGCTTCTTCGACTCGAATTCTTGCTCGGAAAGGACGCCGCCAGCCTTCAGATCTGCGAGTTTGGCGATCTGATCAGGGATGTCGCTGTCCTTCCTCGGCGGCGAGCTAGCCCCTGTCTGCTTGCCGATACCACCGCGGACGAACTCATTGAACTTCGCGATGTCGCCTTCTTGGATCCACTTCATCGACACCTCGTTCCCCGAGGCGAAGAACTTGAAGTAGTGGCCCATCATCGTCTTTCCTGTCTCGAACGACGAGATGCTCGATAACGGAAAGACCTCGGCGGTCTCAGAGAACCAGCCCTTACTAAAGAAAACCAGGCGCTTCGGTGTAGCGACGAAGACGCCGGCCTTGATGAAGTCACTCCCCATAACCTTCTTCTCGTAGGTTCCAAGGACCGCGGCGACCACGGTCTCGTCCTTGTCCAGGTGGCGCTCGGACGCTTGTGCAACCATCTTCTTGAGCTTACCCATCGGATTCCCTTCGTAGGTCGAGGCCCGACCAGGACTCGGACCACTGGGAGGATGTCTATCAGGGGGGCGGAGCAAGGTCTAGTGCGCTCGATATGCTGTCCTCTTGATTCGACGGTGTCATAAAAATGAGGCGATTGGATCGCCACAGGTTGGCAGTTTCCCGTCGTCGGGGAGCCAAGTCGAACGGTGATCGTTGGGAACTCGGGACGGTCATTCTATTGTCGATACTGACTCGACGTGTGAATCGGAGATGCGAGTGGTGACAGTCGTAGACTCGTCGGTGCGCGGCGAGAACCTAGCCTCCCCGGACCCACTCCTCCTCGGCGAAGAACTCCGCCGCGAGCTCGACGAACGCGCGGATCCTCGGCGAGCGCAGGCGGGTCGCGGGCCACAGCAGGGAGAGGGTCGCGGTGCCGATCGACCAGCGCGGGAGGACGCGGACGAGGCGGCCGGCGGCGACGGCCTCGGCGCAGAGGAAGGCGGGGGCGACGGTGATGCCGGCGCCCTCGCAGGCGGCGTCGCGGAGCGCGTGGTGGTCGTTGGAGAGCATCGCTGGGGTCACGCGGACGGCGGCCTCGCGGTCTGAGCGGGCCTCTCGCAGCGACCAGGTCGGGCCGAGGGAGGCCATCGTCAGGCAGCGGTGGCGCGGGAGCTGCTCGGGTCGGCGCAGGCGCGGGTGCTCCTCGAGGTAGCGCGGCGCGGCGAAGAGGCCGATGTCGACCTCGCCGAGGCGGCGGACCTTGAGGCTGTGGACGTCGGCGAGCGGGGTGAGGTGGATGCGGACGGCGACGTCGATGCCGTCGGCGAGGAGGTCGACGGCGTGGTTGGCGGCGAACATGCGGACCTCGAGGCCGGGGTAGCGCAGGAGGACGCGACCGCACAGGCGGCCCATCAGCGCGGTCGTCAGGTCCTCGGGGGCCGAGACCCGCAGCGGCCCGACGGGCTCGCCGCCCTGGTCGCGGAGCTCGCGGGCGATCTCATCGAGGTCGGCGAGGAGCGGCTGGCCGCTGCGGTAGAGCTGGCGGCCGAGGTCGCTTATCTGGGTGCTCCGCGGCGTCCGCAGGACGAGCTGCATGGCGAGCTCCTCCTCGAGGCGGCTGAGGCGGCGGCTGATCGTCGACTTAGGGACGCCGAGCTGGCGCGCGGCGGCGGTCAGGCTGCCCTGCTCGACGATCGCGAAGAAGGCCTCGAGGTCCTCGGTGCGCACGCCTGCGAGTGTTCTACGTGTGTTGCGTTTTGGCAACCGTAGTTCCAAAAAGTGCCATCTGGTCGCGATATCTGAACAAGGCCACGATCACCTCATGACCCACCGCGACACCGCTTCCCCCCCCCGTAGCGCCCTCCACCGCCTCGCCCGCGCCGGCCTCGTCGCCGTCGCGCTGCCGGTCGCGCTCGCCCTCGCGGCCTGCGACACCGGCGACGGCGACGACGCCGAGGTGCCCGAGCTCAGCGCCGCAGAGGAGGCCCACCTCGAGACCTTCGACGACCTCGACTTCCGCGTCTTCACCAACCAGGTCTGGGAGGACCTCGACCACAGCCACGCCGAGGACGTCGTCGTCCACTGGCCCGACGGACATATCACCGAGGGGATCGACGTCCACGTCGAGGACCTCAAGGCGATGTTCGTCTACGCCCCGGACACGCGGATCCAAGAGCACCCGATCCGCATCGCCTCGGGCGAGATGACGGCGGTGACGGGGGTGCTCGAGGGGACCTTCACCGAGCCGATGCCGATCGGCGACGGCCAGGTGATCGAGCCGACCGGCAAGGCCTTCGTGATCCCGATGGCGACGGTCGCCCGCTGGGAGAACGGGACGATGGCGGAGGAGTGGCTCTACTGGGACAACCACCTCTTCCTGACGCAGCTCGGGCTCGCCCAGTGAGCGGCGGCGCTGACGAGCCGGCGGCCGGACGCGACCTCGCCGTGAGGTGGTCGCGTCCGGCTTCGTCTTGGTCGTCCGAGACGGGCGGCGCCTGCATGCGATCGCGGCGCGTCGCCGACTGCGGCGCGTCCGAGGAGTCCTCGGGATCGCGCGGCGCCCGTTCGCGTACCTCCGCATCTGCGTCGTTGCGCTGCGTTCGTACCCGCGCGTGAAGTCGCGCCCGGCCTCCCTCTGCGTTTGTCGTCGGCGTCGTCGCCTGCCCTCGGCGATGTGACACCGACGCCGACGTCGACGTGGGCTCGGCGCTCGCGTCACGGTCCGCGTCGCGTCGACGGGGCGCAGTCGCGGCCGCGCCCCGATCCGTCGGTCGTCGCGGCGTAGCTGTTCCTGTGGCGCCTCGCCGCCGTCGAGAGGGATGACGAGCGCGGCGCGAGGGCACCCGCGCGTCTGCGTCTGCGCGGACGGTCGAAGTCCGCGGCGGAGGACCGCCGGCCGCCGCTCGCCGCGTGTGCGTCAACGTGTGTGCCTCAACCAACAGCGAGGGTCCTGTGCGCACGCCATGGCGCGCGCCGAACCTCGCGGATCGCGGGTAAACTGTCTTGTCGCCGCGTCGCCGTGCATAGGGCGGGGCGAGTAGCCGCTGCGTCATGGACCAACCTCACGGTGGAACCGGAGTGCTGATCGACGACTCCCTCGCCCGCAAGTCGGGCCTCTCGGTGGTCGTCGTTCGTCGCGCTCCTGGGCTGCCGATCCTCCGCCTCGCCGGCGCGCCGCTGGTCGAGCCGCACGAGGACCTGACCCTTCGGCCAAGGTCGCTCGCGGAGTACGTCTTCGCCGGCGATCGCGAGGACGCGGAGGCGCGGCTGTTGGCGCCGGGCGAGCCGCCGAGCGTCGACGTCCGCCTCGCCGGCGCGCCGGGGCGCTGGATCCGGGTGCACGCGACGCTCGGCCCGGGGACGGACGCGCTGTCGCTGCTCGTCCAGGACGTGACGGCCGAGCGCGCGGCGGCCCTGCGCGTCGAGATGGGGCGGGCGTGGACGCGGGCGATCGCCGGGCACGCGCCGCTGATCCTCTGTGGCATCGACGCGGAGGGCGTCCTCACCCACTTCGAGCGCTACGCCGTCGACGGCCCGTGCGGCGAGCTCCCCGAGGTCGTCGGCCGTCCGGTCGCGGAGGTCTTCGACGGCCTCCCCGAGCACATCGCGGCGTTCTCCCGCGCCCTCGCCGGCGAGCGGATCTCGCGGCGCGTCCAGCAGGGCCGCGACATCCTCGAGTTCCAGTGCGAGGTCCTCGAGCTCGAGGACGGCCGCGGCACCCGCGTTCTCGGGGCGATCATCAACGTCACCCGCCAGGCGGAGCTCGACCAGGCGCTCGCCGAGAACCGCAACCAGCTCGAGATGGTCGTCCACACCGTCGCCGACGGGATCCTCCTCAACGACGCGGCCGGGCGGATCAAATTCGTCAACGCGCGCCTCGCCGGCCTCCTCGGCGTGCGCCCCGAGGACATGCTCGGCAGGCACATCTTCGACTTCATGGACGAGGAGAGCGCGGCCGAGGCCCGCGAGAACCTCAAGCGCCGACGGGCGGGTCGCTTCGATCGCTTCGACCACCGCTGGCGGCGCTCCGACGGCTCGGTGCTCTGGAGCGTCGTCGCGGCCAAGCCGATGCTCGGCGCCGACGGCACGCACCTCGGCTCGCTGGTCACGGTCACCGACATCACCGAGCGCAAGATCGCCGAGGACGCCCTCAAGCAGGCGCGCGACGAGCTCGAGCGCCGGGTCCAGGAGCGCACCGCGGCCCTCGAGGCGGCGAACAAGCGGCTGCGCGCGGAGGTCAAGACGCGGACGCGGGCGACCGAGGAGGCGCTGCGGGCGAGCCGGGTCAAGAGCGCGTTCCTGGCGAGCATGAGCCACGAGCTGCGGACCCCGCTCAACGCGATCATCGGCTACAACGAGATCATCGTCGAGGACATCGTCGATAGCGGTCGCGGCGGCGAGTACCTCAGCGATCTCGAGCGCGTCCGCGACTCCTCGCATCACCTCCTGAGCCTGATCGACGACATCCTCGACCTCGCCAAGATCGAGGCCGCGAAGGTCGAGCTCGAGTTCTCGGCCTTCCGCCTCGGCGACCTCCTCCGCGACGTCGACGCGACGATCGTGCCGCTCGCCCTCAAGGGCAACAACGTCGCCCGCGTCGAGTGCACGGCTGAGGACGCGGCGGCGACGATCACCACCGATCGGACGAAGCTCAAGCAGATCCTGCTCAACCTCCTCAGCAACGCGTGCAAGTTCACAAACGACGGTGAGATCGTGGTCCGCGCGGCGATCGCCCCGCGCAGCGGCGTCGACTGGCTCGAGATCGCCGTCAAGGACACGGGCGCAGGGATCGCCCCGGCCGATCAGGAGCGGATCTTCGAGGCCTTCGCCCAGTCCGACCTCGGACGCGAGGTCAAGTTCGGCGGCACCGGCCTCGGGCTGACCATCTGCAAGCGGCTGTGCGAGATGCTCGGCGGCGACATCTGGGTCATGAGCGTCGTCGGCGAGGGGACGACGTTCGCCTTCGCGATCCCGCTGCGGCGGCGGGTGGCGGCGGCGACGGGCGGCCGCGTCGCCGTCGCCGACTGAGGGCGAGGGCGGCGCTCGCGGACCTCTGCGCGGGGCTGGTCGGCGTATTTCGCCGGCCTCACGGGCCTTCGCCGGCCGCGGCGGACGCGGCCGGGCCGGCGTTCCGCCGCTGTTTCGACGGTGTCGCGCGCGACGGTGCGAATTCCGTGATCCACAGGGGCGCGTGGCGACGCTATCCCCCTCGAAGTCGAGATCGAGCCGCGCATGATCGATTCACGGGGGACCGAGCCGAACGAGCACGTCGCTGAGACCGTCTCGGATCTGGGTGACACGACCCGCGAGGCCGCCGACGACGACAGCGACCTGCGCAGCCTCTTCAGCGGCCAAGGCTCGGCGACCCCGGAGAGCGAGACCCTGCGCAGCAGCCTGCGCCTGCGCCTCTTCGGCGCCCTGCCGGAGGGCGCGCGGATCGGCCGCTACGTCGTCCAGCGGCACATCGGCTCCGGCGGCATGGGCTCGGTCTACCTGGCCCACGACAGCAAGCTCCGGCGCTCGGTCGCCCTCAAGCTCCTCCACCCGAGCACCGACGTCCCGCGCCGGCGCGAGCGTCGGCGTCGCCGGCTCCTGCGCGAGGCCCACGGCCTCGCCCGCCTGTCGCACCCCAACGTCGTCCAGGTCCACGACGTCGACACCCACGGCGAGCACCTCTTCCTGGTGATGGACTACGTCGAGGGCTGCACCCTGAAGGAGTGGCTTGAGGCCGGCCCGCGGAGCTGGCAGGAGATCCTCGAGGTCTTCCGTCAGGCCGGCGAGGGCCTGGCGGCGGCCCACTCGGCGGGGATGATCCACCGCGACTTCAAGCCGAGCAACGTCCTGATCAGCGCCGACGGCCGGGCCCTGGTGATCGACTTCGGCCTCGTCCGCGTCGACGACCTGACGACCTCGACCGAGGAGCGCGACGCGATCACCGAGGACGCGAACTACGTCGACAGCGCCGACTATGACGCGTTCGCGGCCGAGGTCAGCGGCCCCGGTCCGAACGACGACCTGACCGCGCCCGGGGCCGTGCTCGGGACCCTCGCCTACATTCCGCCGGAGATCTTCGGCGGCGCGTCCGCGGACGCCCGCAGCGACGTCTACTCGTTCTGCGTCTCGCTCTTCGAGGCGCTCTTCGGCACCC
>JAGQIT010001177.1:0-685 GCA_020431135.1 Myxococcales bacterium
CCTTCGTCGACGCCGGCGCCTGGGGTCTCGCGGTCTCCCTCGTCGAGGAGGGCGTCGAGCTCCGCCAAGGGGGGATCAGTGCGCCGGTGCTCGTGCTCGGCGGTGTGCACCCGGGCTCGGAGGACGTGATCGTCCATCGCGGCCTCACCCCCGTCGCCTGGGAGCGCGAGCATCTCCAGCGCCTCGCGGCCGCGGTCCGCCGCAGCGGCGCCCTGCCGCTCGGGATCCACCTGAAGATCGACACCGGGATGTCGCGCCTCGGCGCGCTCGTCGACGAGCTGCCGCCGGTCCTCGACTTCTTCGACTCCGACGAGGGCGCGCACCTCCGCCTCGAGGGCGTGATGACCCACTTCGCCTGCGCTGACGAGGAGGACGATCCGGTGAGCCCGGTGCAGATCGCGACCTTCCGCGACGCCCTCGGGACCCTAGCCGCCCGCGGCCTCCACCCGCAGATCCGCCACGTCTGCAACAGCGCCGGCGTCGTCCGCTACCCGGAGGCCCACTTCGACATGGTCCGTCCGGGGATCGCCCTCTACGGCGCCGCCTCTAGCCCCGCCGCCGAGCTTCGCGGGCTCCAGATGGCGATGTCGGTGCACTCGCGGATCCTCGGGATCCGCGAGCTGCCGGCGGGCGCCCGGGTTTCCTACGGGCACCGCGAGGAGCTCAAGCGACCGTCGCGGCTCGG
>JAGQIT010001177.1:784-4419 GCA_020431135.1 Myxococcales bacterium
ATGGACGTGTCGATGATCGACGTGACCGGGCTCCCCGACGCGCGCGAGGGGGAGCGGGTGACGCTCCTCGGCGCCCAGGGGCGCGACGTCCTGACGGTGCACGAGCTGGCGAGCTGGGCGGATGAGATCCCCTACGAGATCATGTGCGGGATCTCGAAGCGGGTCCCCCGTCGCTAGCTCGATTGCGTAGGCGCGCCTCGAATATGGCCCTTGAGCCAGGTGAGGCGCGCCGCCGCGGTTACGCTGGGGCTAGCCGGCGTCGGCTTCGGCCTTCGCCTCGTCGCCGGCCTTCGCGTCGCCCTCGGCCGCGCCGCCCTCGACGCACTCCTCCGCGCCGACGTAGTCGTCGTCGCAGGGATCGGTGATCGACTGGACCTCTCCGCCCTCGACGCACTCCTCGCCGCCGACGTAGTCGTCATCGCAGGGATCGGTGATCGACTGGGTCTCCTCGGAGGCGGCGGCGGCCTGCGCCGCGACCGAGGCCAAGCTCTGGCCCTTCTCCCATGTGACCTCGAGCTTGACGATGGTCGTCGACTTGCCCGGATCGAACTCGGTGATCTCGCCCTTCGTGCTGACCAGGTAGTCGCCGCTCGTCGAGAAGTGGGAGGTCGTCTTGCCCTCCTTCTTGTTCTCGTGGCTGCCCTCCTTGGTCGTCGTCACGGCGCGCTCGTTGTCGGTGATCGCGAGGCGGACGACCTCCTCACCGGACTCGGTGCGGAAGAAGCCCTCGACGGTGGTCTTGACCTCGCCGGTCATGTAGAGGCCGAGCTTGCCCTCGCGGCCGCGCTTCTTCTCGTCGCTCCAGCTCTCGCCGATCTTCAGCGGTCGCTCGGGGACGGTGAGGAAGGCGGTCTCGAGGACGTCGAGGACGCCCTGGAGCACCTGGGTGAGGAAGAAGTCGATGTTGGTCGGCAGCGGCGGGACGTAGAGGACCTTGCCGTTGCTGTCGACGCTGAGGTCGACCTCGAGGCCCTGGAGGGCGGCCTTCGCCGAGTTCGTGAACTCGGCGATGCTGAACGGAGTGCCCGGCGGCAGCGACCAGCGGAGGTCGACGTTGCTGAAGCGGGCCATCACCTTGTGACCGCCGTTCTCCGCGTCGGGGCCGGCGACCACGAGGTTGATGTCGAAGGAGATCGAGCGGGTCATGCTCGTCCCCGAGAGGGTGTCGCGGACGTGCTCGCTGCGGCGGACGTGGCCGGCGTAGGTCTGGCCCGGCGTCAGGTCGTAGCGCAGGGTCAGGCCCTCGGCGGGGGCCTCGATCTTGGTCATCTTGGGGCCAGAGGCGCAGCCGCTGAGGGTCGCCCCGGCGAGGACGAGGGCGACCAGGGCGGCGCGGAGCGGTCGGACGAGACGCAACATGGGCCGGAGGGTACGCGTCCGCGCGTCCCGCGACAAGCGGACGGCGCGGTCGGATGGAGGGCGTCGTCGAGGCCCGCGTGCAGCCGACGTCGCGGCGCTCGGCGGTCGTCGTTGTCAGGATCGACGCGGCGCAGCCCGCTAGTCCGGGAGGTCGACCTCGGGGTCGATCATCGCCCCAGGATCGAGGGCCGAGGCCGGCTGGATCTCAGCGTCCGCGTCGGGGGCGTGGGCCGCGACCGCGGCGTCAGCATCGGTGGCGGCCCGGGCCTTCGCGCGCCGCTCCTCGGCCTCCTCCGCCTTGCGCTTCTCCTCCTCGCGATCCGGCGGACCGACGGGGCGCTCCTGGATGAACGCCTCGTTCTCCGGGAGGCTCGAGTCGCGGACGTGGACGGTGACGCTGCGGTCGAGGTCCCCCGGGAGGTAGCCCGTCCAGCCCTCCGGGAGCGTCGGCGACACCCACTCGAAGATCCAGCGGGCGTCCTTCGGCGCCAGGTTGACGCAGCCGTGGCTGCGGCGCTGGCCGAAGCGGTCGTGCCAATAGGCGCCGTGGAGGGCGTTGTGCCCCTGGAAGAGGAGCACCCAGGGGACGTGCTCGACCATGTAGGGCTTGTCCTCGTAGTCTTGGTTGCCCATGGTCATGCTCGCTACCTTGGCCCAGATCGGGTAGTTGCCGCGCGGCGTCGGCGAGCCGCGGCCGCTCGAGACCATGGTAGCGAAGACCGGCGCGTCGCCGCGGTAGGCGACCATCACCTGCTCGCCGAGGTTGACGTCGATCCACTGATCGTTGCCGCGGGCGCGCTGCCCCGGGTGGATGACGTCGGCGGGGGGCTCGATGAAGACGACGGCGTTGATCCGCGAGGCCTCGACCCAGCGGTCGTCGGCGATCGGCCACCAGCGCGTGTCGTCCTCCGTGACCGGGTCGCCGACGAGGGCGACGCGCTCGCGGTAGGCGAGCTCGGCGACGGCCGCCCCCTCCTTCGAGCGCGCGCTGTAGACCGGGGTCTTGGCCTTGTTGATCCAGCCGAAGGCGGGGCCGGGCGCGGTCTCGCCGGTGATCCGCACGCCGCCCCACTGCGAGCCCTTGCCCATCCAGCCGAGCCTGTCCTTGGGGACGAGCATGCCGTCGACGGTCTCGACGTAGGAGAGGCCGCCGACGTCGCGGGTGCGGCCGGCGGCGAGGCTCATGCCCTCGGCGAGGCGGCGGCGCGGCGCGTCGTTCGTGATGTCGTTCTCGCTGCCGTACATCGGCACGCCGTCCTCACGGACGAGCACGTAGTCGTAGGGGAGGGTGCGCTCGTCCTCGAGGGCGAGCGCGCGGCCGGTGTCGGGGGCGGTCTCGGTCGGCTTGACGTGGCGCGAGCAGACGAAGCCGAAGGGCTGGATCGCGTACCAGGGCTTGCCCTCGCAGCCGTTCTTGTCGCGGCTCTCGACGGTGCCTCGGACCACCAGGCGCGTCCCCTTGGCGAGGGTCGCGAGGCGGCGGTGCGGCACCCAGGGGCGGCCGCGGAGCACCGTCTCGGTCCACTTCGTCTCGACGTAGCGGACGTCGGAGGGCTCCACCGTGATCGCGACCCCGTCCTCGCCGATCGGCTCGAGCTCGCGCAGCGAGCTGACGGCGGTGAGGAGAACGAGGGCGGCGGTGAGCGACACGGGGCACCAAACCTAGCAAAGGGCGGCGAGGCTTCACAGCGACCAACGCGGCGAGACCACGCGTTCTTCCCGGGCCTCCGAAGGCGGGCTCGACGGCCGCGAGTCGTACGCTCACACGGCGTCGCCTAGGTGATCTCGACCGCCGCTAGACGCGCCAGGTTCGCCCTGAGGCGGCGGAGCCCAAGGCGCCGAGGAGCTCCGTCGAGGCGCCGATACGGCCTGTCGAGCGCGTCGGCGGAGGTTCGAGAGGTCGCGAGTCGGCTAGAGCGGCGGGTTCGAGAGCACCGGCAAACGCGAGCGGGTGTCGGCGGCGAAGCCGCGACGGCGCGCGCGCGCCTCCTCGTCGCCGAAGCGGAGCGTCCGCGGCTCGTTCGGCGTCTCCTTGAAGGCCCGCACCCAGTCGGCGTAGCGACCGCCCGCGTGGACGGCTCGCAGCGCCGCGTGCCCGGACTCCGGGCCCCACTGCGCGAGGAGGTACTCGATGTACGCCCAGCGCGGCGACTGCGGGCGCAGCTCGACCTTGCCGCGGAGACCGCTGCGGATCCGCTGCAGCCGCGCCTCCGCCTCCTTGACGCCGAGGAAGGGCTGGCCGTCGAGGGGAGTGTTGCGCTTGGCGACGAAGGTCG
>JAGQIT010001178.1 GCA_020431135.1 Myxococcales bacterium
GACTTCCCGGCCGGCTGCGGCGACGGCGGCGGCGACGTCATCAACGAGAGCTACATCTGGGTCCCGGGGACCAGCGACGGCACGGTCGCCAAGATCGACACGCGGACCCTCGTCGAGGTCGCCCGCTACAACATCGGCCCGAGCGGCGGCAGCGAGTCGGCGTCGCGGACCGCGGTCTCGGGCGACGGCCGCTTCGTCGTCGTCAACAGCCGCGGCACCGGCCGCTCGACCGCGGTCGCGGCCAACGTCGCCGACTGCGTCGATCAGAACAACGACGGCGTCATCCAGACCTCGCAAAACGCCGCCGACATCCTCCCCTGGGGCAGCGACGAGTGCGTCGTCTGGACCCTCGTCCACAACAACTGGGGCGGCTCGCACCAGCAGGGCCCGCGCGGGATCACCTGGACGATCGGCGACTGGAACGAGGCGACCTGCTCCTTCGTCAACCAGAAGGTCTGGCTCGGCTACCTCACGGGCGGCGGCGCCGGCAGCCTCGTCCGCCTCGACGGGGCGACCGGCGCGGTCGAGCAGACCCTCGAGGTCCCGGGCTGGGTCGGCAGCGGCTACGCCCCCTACGGCGGCGCCCTCGACCCGAGCAACCGGCCGTGGTTCACCGGCCTGCGCGGCGAGCTCGTCCGCGTCAACGTCGAGAACAACCCGATCGACGTCACCCGCTTCTCGCAGCCGAGCAACATCCAGAGCTACGGCATGACCGTCGACCCCAACGGCAACCCGTGGATGGCCGGCTGCTCGGGCCCGGTGTCGACCTACGACGTCCAGAGCAACCAGTGGATCTCGATCGCCGGCACCTCTGCCTGCCACCGCGGCATGGCGATCGACCACGACTTCCACGTCTGGGTCGCCTCGAACAGCCCGTGCGGCCTCGTCGAGATCGACGGTGAGACCCGGACGCTCGTCGCCAACCACACCCTCGCGCAGTGCTCGACGCCGATCGGCGTCAGCGTCGACGTCGACGGCTACGTCTGGCTCGTCGACCAGGCCGGGTGGGCGTGGAAGATCGACACGGCGAACGTCCCGGCGATGCAGCAGATCCCGGTCTCCGGCAACCACTACGTCTACTCCGACATGACCGGCGGCCAGCTCAAGAGCGTCACTCAGCCGCCCGGCTGATCGCCGCGGCGAGGCGCCGAACACGGGGGGCGAGGCCGCGGCCTCGCCCCTCTCGCGTTCTCCGCCTCGACGCGCTCACGACGGCCGAGGCGGCTGGGCGCCGCCTGAACGCCCGCCCGTCCCTAGGCGATGACGTCCGTCGCTTGGTCGTACGAGATAGTCTCGACGCCGCCGTCTCCCGAGTACGCGAAGGTGGCCTTCGCATACTTCAGCTCGATGTGCTCAGTCGGCAGATCGCCCACCTCGCCGCGGATCTCGTAGTTGCCGACGATGACCCGCTCGAGGGTGATCGTGAGGTAGAGGACGCCCATCTGGTTCGCGCCCCCGTCCCCGGAGGCGCGGTAGCACATGAGGTCCACCTTGCCGATCGGCCTCCCCGTCCACACCCCCTTGAGCAGATCGTCGCTCGCCCGGTCGATGTACTTCGTGAAGCAGAGCGGAGCGCACTGGGTCCGCTCGATCGTTCCGCCGCCGCTCTGCGAGCGCACGGGGGACGTCGGCTGCGAGGCGCCGAAGCTCCAGGAGAGCACCTCGACGTCGCCCTCGTGCCCCTTGATCTTGGACGACCCGGTGATCCTGGGGTTGTTGAATCTGACGAACATGTTTCCGGACATGACCTCTCCCTCTCCTCTTCCGCCAGCGACGCCGCGTCCGGCCTCTTCGCCCGCCGCGACGCGTCGACGACGCGCTTGTTCACGCGCTGGTTCGACTCTCAAGCACTACCGTGTCACGCGGAGAACGACCGAGGCCGCGCCGCGAGGCATCGCATACTAGCGAGGGGAGCCGCGGCCGCGCAATCGCCGAACCGACCGCGCAGGCGTGCGTTTCAACGGCGTGCGGTCCTGCCCTGCGTCACCGACGGCTGCGCTCGCGCGGAGCGATCAGAGCTGGAGACGCCCTCTTGGGCGCGACCATAGCCACACGACCATAAGGACATATACAACGATGGGGAGCGGTGGAACTGACACCGCCTGAGCGCAGGCGCGCCGAGCTCCCCCTCCGCGGACCCGCGCGCGCCGAGCCGCCGAGCCGCCGACCGCGAGCGCCCCCCGATCAGGAGAACCGCGCCGTCACCCTCGCCGAGATCGAGGCGAGCGATCGCCCGCCACGACGCGACCGCAGGAAACCTGTCTATTAAGGCAGGCTCATCACGGCGCGGCGCTAGCTCGCGCGCTCGCTCGCCGCGACCACCGGCCCGTCCGGGAGGTAGTCCGCCGGCCAGAAGCGCTCGCCCCACTTGCGGAAGGCGATGAAGGGGCCGTCGTCGGGGAGCGGCTTGGGATCCGGGAGGAAGCGGCGGTTCGTCCAGATCATCTCGTCGCCGTCGAAGTCCTTGGTCGCGATCCGCAGGAAGACGCGGGCGAGGAGCTCCTCGAGGCCGGCGCCGAAGGCCCTGCGCGCGAGCTTGTTGACGCGGCCGACCTTGCCGTCGGTGATCATCTGCTTGACCGTGCTGACCACGCGGATGTGACAGTCGGTCTCGTTGGTCGGCGTGATCAGGATGATCTGCATGAGCTCGAGCGAGCCCTGCTCCGGGGTCAGGGTCGCCTTCGACAGCGCGATCCCGGGGCCGATGATCGTGATGTCGAAGTGGAACTCGCTCGAGTAGGCGCGGCCGAGGCGGCGGATCCAGGCGCGCGGGCTCTGGGCGAAGGCCCGCCAGGTCATCCGCATCACCGCCGAGAAGTAGCCGTCGTCGTCCTCGCCGGGCTGCTGGACGATCTCGTGCAGCTCCCAGAAGTGGACGGCGTAGAAGTGCTGGATGTCGATGATGTTCTCGGTCGGGAAGAAGATGTTGCACGGCCGCAGCGCCCGCCCGGCGTTGGTCACCGGCGGGC
>JAGQIT010001179.1 GCA_020431135.1 Myxococcales bacterium
CTCTACATCTCGATCGAGTCGAAGCGGGCGCCCGAGGACAAGCAGAAGTCGGTCCGCCGCAACGCGATCCTCATCGCGATCGTCCTGCGCATCGTCATGCTCTTCCTGATCATCAACCTCCTGGCGATGTTCTCGGAGCCCTTCTTCACCCTCGACTTCCCGGGCGTCGTCGAGGGGGCGTTCAACTTCTCGGTCCTCGTCTTCCTCTTCGGCGGCGTCTTCCTGATGTACACGGCGGTCAAGGAGATCAGCCACATGATGGCGCTCGAGGACCTCAAGACCGACGTCGAGTCGCGGGCGCCGAAGTCGGCGCTGCAGGTGACGGCGACGCTGGTGATGATGAACCTGATCTTCTCCTTCGACTCGATCCTCTCGGCGCTGGCGATCACCGAGGTCTTCGCCGTCCTCGCGGTCGCGATCATCGGCTCGGGCCTGGCGATGCTCTTCCTCGCCGACCACGTCTCGACGTTCCTCTCGCGCAACCGCCAGTACGAGGTCCTCGGCCTCTTCATCCTCCTGATCGTCGGCGTCGTCCTCCTCGGCGAGGGCGGCCACGCGGCGACGCTGACGCTCTTCGGCTACCACGTCGAGCCGCTGTCGAAGACGACCTTCTACTTCTCGATCGCGGTGCTCGTCCTCGTCGACGTCGCCCAGAGCCGCTACCAGCGCAAGCTCGCCGCCCAGCGCAAGGCGAAGTCGGTGCCGGCCGCCGGCTAGACTCCTGTCATCGTCGGCGCGCTCGGCCCCGCAGAAGCTCCGCAGGGCACGCGAGAGGGGGTGCAGAGCTGCGGGCCCCCGGCGCGAGGTCAGGTTGAGCGCCGCTGCCCGCCGAGTACGACCGCCGCGTCGGCGGCCGTGAGGGTCGCTCGCAGCCAGCGGATCACCGCGCGGATCCTCGGCAGCGGCTGCTTCGCGCGGTGAACGACCAGCCACAGGTCACGCGTCGGCGCGGGGCCGGGGGACTCGCCGCCGACGGCCGCAGCGTCGACCTCGCGCAGGGCGAGCTGGCGGGCGAGGCCCCGGGGCAAGAGGGCGACCCCGAGGCCGGACTCGACGGCGAGGCCGAGCGCCTCGACGCCCTCGAGGGCGAGCCGCGGCGGGCGGCCCGGGAAGCAGCGCTCGGCGTAGCGCTGCTCGGGGAGGCTGGCCAGGGTCCCGGCGAGGCAGAGCCACGGCGTGTCGTCGCCGAGGGCGAGCGACGGCGCGACGTAGAGCCCGTAGGTCTCGGTCAGCATGCGCTGCACCGCGAGCTCGCCGCGCTCCGGGCGGGCGAAGCGGAGGGCGATGTCGGCCTCGCCCGCGGCGAGGCTGTGGACGTGGTTGTCGGCGAGCAGGCGCAGGCGCAGCCCAGGGCACTCGGCGTAGAAGTCAGGGAGGGCGCGGACGAGGACCCAGCGGATCACCTCCCCGACGGTGGTGACGCTGACCTCACCGCGCAGCTCTAACCTGTCCTCGAGGGCAGCCTTCGCCGCGAGGGCGGCCTCGGTCATCGGCCGGACGGCGGCGAGGAGCAGCGCGCCGCGCTGGGTGAGGCGGACGGGGCTCGTGCGCAGGAGGAGCGGCGACCCGGCCTCGCCCTCGAGCGCGGCGAGCCGGCGGCTGACGGTCGACTGGCTGACGCCGAGCGCCCGCGCGCCCGCGGTCAAGGAGCCGAGACGAGCGACGGCCTCGAAGGTCTGGAGGAGATCCCAATCCATGCGTTTTCGGATTCCTGGTTGCCGAGGATGGGCGTTGTCATCCGCTGGCGCAAGCCTCAAGCATTGGAGCCATGATCCTTCACCACCTCCGCAACGCCAGCGCCGTCGTCCAGCTCGCGGAGCACCGCCTCTTGGTCGATCCGATGTTCTCGGAGCCGGGGAGCATGCCGAGCTTCCGCTTCCTCGCCCGCGGCGGTCAGCGCAACCCGATCGTCCCGCTGCCGGACGCGACCGAGGCGGCCCTCGAGGGCGTGACCGGCGTGATCATCACCCACGAGCACCCCGATCACCTCGACCGGCCGGGGCTCGCGTGGATCCGCGACCGCGGCCTGCCGGTCTGGACCAACGCCGTCGACGCGGCGAACCTCCGGCGCAAGGGGCTCGAGGTCCGCGAGCTGGTCGACGGGGCGCTGGGGATGCGGATCGAGACGGTCACCAACCGCCACGGCCGCGGGCTCGTCGGTTGGCTGATGGGCCCCGTCGCCGGCTACTACCTCGCCCACCCCGACGAGCCGAGCCTCTATCTCGTCGGCGACGCCGTCCTCACCGACGCGGTCCTCGACGCGATCGATCGCCTCCAGCCGGACGTCATCGTCGCCCCGGCTGGGACGGCGAACTTCGGCCTCGGCGACATCCTCTTCTCCGTCGATGAGCTCGTGACCGTCGCCCGGCGGGCGAAGGGGGTGCTGCTCCTCAACCACCTCGAGGCGGTCGATCACTGCCGGACGACGCGGTTGCAGCTCCGGGCGCGGATGGCCGCCGAGGGCCTCGCCGACCGGGTCTTCGTCCCCGAGGACGGGGAGGCGCTGCGCTTCGACGAGCGCACGGGGACGCGCCCCGAGCCGCGGTTGACGGCGACGCCTCGGCCGGGGCTCCAGAAGTGGCTGACCGCGAAGATCGCGGGCACGTAGCGCGGCACCTCACACTTCGCCACCCGAAGCGGGTCTGCCGTCGCCCCCGACACAGCGCGCGCTCCCGCGACCGCCGCGGCTGCGGGCGTCCTCTCGCGCGCCTCGACCTCGTCGCTGCGACGGCGGGTCGGCGCGCGGGGAGCACTCTCGACGCCCAGCGCCGAGGCGCACGGACCGGCGTCACGGGCCCCTCCGCCAGCCCGGGTGAACGCCGGCTCGCCGCCGGCCCGGTCCTCGCCTACACTGCGCCGAACATGAGCGACGTGATCGAGGACATCACCACCCAGGAGCAGCTCGAGGCGATCATGACCCCGGAGGGTCCGGCCGCGATCATCGACTTCTGGGCCGGCTGGTGCGGGCCGTGCCGGATGATGGCCCCGCACTTCGAGGCCGTCGCCGAGGAGATGAAGGACGGCCCGGTGAAGTTCTTCAAGCTCGACACCGAGAAGCAGCCGCGCCTCGCCGCCGCCTTCAACGTCCGCGCCCTGCCGACCCTCCTCCTCATCTACAAGGGCGAGATCCGCGACGCCCTGGTCGGCGCCCGCCCGCCGCACGAGATCCGCAAGAAGGCGGAGTGGCTCGAGAAGAAGGCGAGCGGCCGCGGCCTCCTCGGCCGCCTCTTCTCCTAGGACAGCCTCCAGGTCCGAGACGGCAGAGGTCCGCGCCGAGAGCCGAGGTCCGGGCTCGTCGTCGGCGCTATGATGTGTCGATGCGCTCGCCGTGGATCGTCGCCGCCTCGCTCGCCGTCGCCTGCGCTGGCGGGGACAACAACACCGACGGAGCGACCGGCGCGAGCCAGACCGGCGCGACCGCGACCGCCGGGACAACGACCGCCGGGACCACGAACGGGACGAGCGAAGGGACGA
>JAGQIT010001180.1 GCA_020431135.1 Myxococcales bacterium
ATCGAGGCCTGCTACGACGACTACGAGGACTGCCTCGACGACGCCGACGGCAACCCCCTCTTCATCGACGCCTGCGACGAGGTCCTCGATCAATGCCTCGACGGCGCCGGCGACTCGGCGACGGCGGGCGACTCGGCGGGCGACTCCGCCGGCGACTCGGCGGGCGACTCCGCCGGCGACTCGGCGGGTGACTCCGCCGGCGACACCTCCGGGGACAGCGGCGACCAGGTCCCGCAGGTCTGCATCGATCTCCACATCAACTGCCTCTCCGACGCCGAGACGCTCCTCGAGGTCGACGCCTGCGAGGCCCTCTACGACCACTGCGTCCACCCCGACGCCTGCGAGGGCGAGTGCCCCAACGCGTGCCCCGACCCCGAGCTCGCCGGCTGCCTAGACGGCTACAGCGCGTGTGTCAGCGGCGCCAACTCGGAGGCCGAGGTCGCCGCCTGCTCCGGGGACTTCGAGCTCTGCGTCGACTCGATCGGCGGCTCCGAGTGCCTCCCGAGCTACGACCCCGACCTCCTCGACCAATGCCTCGCCCAGCACGATCTGTGCACCGACTGCGCCGAGACCGAGGAGCAGATGATCGCCTGCAAGGACGTCTTCGACGCCTGCATGAACCCGCCGATGTAGAGCCCCGGGACCGAGACGAAGCCAGGACCCGAGCGGCCGCGCGGAGGAGCCCGACTCTCTCCGCGCGGCCGCTGACATCTCCCGCGTTCTCGCCGACAGCGGCGCCGGCGACCCGGCCCTGCGAGTGAGCGCCCTCGCCAACAGCCCGCTCTTCGGCTGAGCCCGCGAGCGTCAAGTCATGGGGGAGCGATCGGGGTCGGCGAAGACAAGCGAGCGCGAGCGCGTAGCGCTCCTCTCCTGCTCACGGGCCGCGAGCTGCCCCGTTACGAGGGTCCCATGTGTCCTCGCAGCGCTCCTCGACCTCTCGGCGAGACCCCGCAGCGCGGCGCCGCAGGTCTTGCCGGGCACTTCTGCTGGCTAGTCGGCGAGTGTCTCGGGGACGCCCCAGCGCGGCTCCGGAAGGCTGATCTCAGCCGTCAGCGCCGCCCGCTGCTCCGCGCAGACGCCGAGCGCCTCGAGCCAGCGAGCGAAGTAGCGGCCGAGCCACACAGCCCGCGGATGCGAGGCCCGGTGAAAGCGCTCGAAGTCCTTCGCGTTCTGGATCTTGTCGGCCACGAGCATCGCGTCGACCTCGGCGAGCGGCGAGCGACGTATCGCCGCCGGATCCGCGTACCCCGGGTGGTCCTCCATTGACGACAGGAAAGCGTTCGCCACGGCCCGGTACTCCACCGCTAGCGCGACCGCCCGCGGATCCAGCCCCGCGAGCCGCCCCTGCGCCCACGTCGCCGCGAAGTCCTCGTCCGACTGCACGAGCGGGTGCACACAGAACCCGCGGATCGCCAGCTCCGACGCGCCGAGCGCCCGAAGCACCGCGACCCCCTCGTACACGTGCCGGATCAACCGCACGCCCGAGCGACCCGCTCGACGCTCGCCATACACCCTCGCCACCGCCACGACCTCCGGGCAGGTCTCGGTCCATCGGCCGACGCGGACTCCAGCGGACGCAACTCCGCCGTCAACGCGAAGACATCGAAACCGCGCCCGCTCAGCCTGAGCAGCGAGACACGATCTCGCCCGGTGATCGACCGCGACCAGAGCCCAGAGCTCCCCGTGCCCCGCACGGACAAACGCCGCCCTCGCGCCGACGACGCGACCGCCCTTGGTCATGGGAATCACCTCTCCCGTCCAACGGATCCTCTCGGGCTCAGCGGCGAGCCGCACCGCGAGTTCGCTCACCTCCTCGGTGAGCGCATCGAGCACGCGCTGGTCCATCCCCGAACTCTACGGCATACGCGCCCAAGCGGCCTCGCCCAGACCCAAGGCTCGACAGCGCCCCTCACGACGTCGGGGTCGATTCGTCTGAGCGCGCGGGACCTCGCGCCCTCCACGGCTCAGACGCGCGACAACTGAAGAGTGAAGAGGTAGCGACTGCTAGTCCCGCAGCGTGCACGGCCTCACCGAACACGGCCAGAGCGAAGCAGCCAGACAAGAAGGCCCTGCTCAACTCGAGCGAAGAAGAACGAAGCCCTGCCCCCGAACTCAACTCGAGCAGCGAAGACAACCAAGCGCGCCAAGCTCAACCCGAGCGGCGAA
>JAGQIT010001181.1 GCA_020431135.1 Myxococcales bacterium
CCGGCGGCGGCCCGGAGATCGTCTACCAGGGGCAGGTCGGGGCGTTCGACATCACGGTGCTGTCGAGCAAGGACTCGCAGGAGCTCCTCGATTGGTTCGACGCGAACAACTACAACTACGACGAGGCGGCGGTGCCGATCATCGACGCCTACCTGCAGGAGGGGAACCTCTTCGCGGCGTTTAAGCTGGTGCCGGCGGAGACGCCGGTGGTCCACCCGGTGACGCTGCGCTACACGGGGGTGGAGCCGTGCGTGCCGATCCGGCTGACGCGGGTGGCGGCGGTGGAGGACATGGACATCCGGGTGTTCTTCCTCGGCGACCACCGGGCGATCCCGACGAACTACCGGCACGTGCTGGTGAACCCGCTGAAGATCGACTGGCCGAACCTGGCGGCGAACTACAAGGAGGTGGTGACGGCGGCGGTCGACGCCTTCAAGGCGGACGGCAACGCGTTCGTCACGGAGTACGCGGGGCCGAGCGACGTGATCTCGCAGGTCGGCCTCCACAGCACCAACTGGGATCCGAAGGCGTTCATCGGCCTGCCGGCGATCGAGGTCTACAACACGCTGCTCAGCCAAGGGATCATGGAGTGCTGGGACTACGGCGAGGTCGTCTGCGAGTACCGCCACCCGCTCCTCGAGGGGCTGCTGGCCGAGTACCTGCCGGCGCCGGACGGCATCGCCCCGGCCGACTTCTACTACTGCCTGAGCTGCTTCGAGGCGATGATCGACCCGATGGTCTGGGGCGACGGCGCGGAGTTCGCGACCGCGTACGAGGATCGGATCGTCGCGCCGGGCCTGCGGGCGGTGGAGCTCCTGCAGAGCAAGCCCTACGTGACGCGGATGTACACGACGATCTCGCCGCACGAGATGATGGAGGACCCGATGTTCGCCGAGAACCCGGACCTGCCCAACATCGACCGCATCCGCATCGCCGAGAAGCTCCAGCGCTGCGACGGCCACGCCGAGTACACGCTGCCGGACGGGCGCGAGGTGTTCGTGCCGAACGACGGCGACTGGCCGGCGTTCCCGGACGAGATGCCGTGGGAGGAGGAGACCCAGCAGATGGCGATGGCAGGGGCGCCGCAGGTGCTCAACAACAACACGGAGACGATCGACGCGATGCTGGCGGACTGGAACGCGGCGAACCGGCCGTCGTACGACGCGGGGAGCGACTCGTCGGGGGACGGTGCGGAGGGCGGCTGCGGGTGCACGAGCGAGAGCAGCGGGGGCGGCCTGGTCTTCGGGCTCGGGCTCCTGGGGCTCGCGGGGCTGCTCCGGCGCCGGCGCTAGCCGAGGGGCGGCTCGCTCGCCCCTGAGAGGCACCGCCCGCCCGGCCTGGCCGCGGCGGGCGGTCGCTCGTTTCGAGGGTCGAGGAGGGCGCATCGACGCCCGGCGGTCGCGCGGAGAACTCCCGCGTCGACGGGGATTTCTCGCCGGTCGCGGCCCGCGGCTGGAGGGCCGCCGGGTCGCCGCGGAGCCTGGAGCGGCGGGACGTCGTTCAGGGCGCCTGCTGGCCGCTGCGCGGCGGCCTTGCTCCTCCGCGGGGTCTCGGTATGATGCGTTGATGCGTTCTTATCTTGGCTTCTCCTCATTCTTTGTGGCCGCTGCGGCGGCGACGACCCTCTACAGCTACGCGACGCCGGCGGCGGCGTGCGGCGGGACGTTCTGCAACGCGAACCCGCAGCAGCAGCCGGTCGATCAGACGGGCGAGAACATCATCTTCGCGTTCGACGGCGGCTCGGTCGAGGTCCACATCCAGATCGCGTACGACCCGAACACGGACGCGACGAAGTTCTCGTGGATCGTCCCGATGCAGTCGCTGCCGGAGTTCTTCGTCGGCTCGGAGCTGCTCTTCGACAACGTGCTCAACGGGACGGTGCCGACGTACGGGCTCAACACGACCACCGAGGTCTGCGGCGGCAACACCGGCAGCCTGTCGAGCGGCGGCGATCCGAACAACGACGGCGGCCTGACCGGGACGGCGGGCTCGACGGCGGGCGAGTCCGACAGCGCCGGCGGCGGCCCGGAGATCGTCTA
>JAGQIT010001182.1 GCA_020431135.1 Myxococcales bacterium
GTGTCGTAGGTGTCGACGAGGAAGACGCAGTTGTTCGGCATCGCCCGCGCGTAGGCGAGGAACGCCTCGAGCTCGCTGTCGAAGGCCATCACCCACGAGTGCGCGTGCGTCCCCCGCACCGGGATGTCGTAGAGCTTGCCCGCGAGGCAATTCGACGTCGCCGCGCAGCCGCCGATGACGGCCGCTCGCGCGGCGCTGATCGAGCCGTCGATCCCCTGCGCCCGCCGCAGGCCGAATTCGAGCACCGGGTCGTCGCCCGCCGCCGCGCAGATCCGGGCGGCCTTGGTCGCGATCAGCGTCGAGAAATTGATCATATTTAGGAGCGGCGTCTCGAGGAGCTGACACTGGATGATCGGCCCGCGCAGGCGCACGAGCGGCTCGTGGGCGAAGACCGCGGTGCCCTCGGGGACGGCGTCGACGTCACAGTCGAAGCGCATGTCCGCGAGGTAGTCGATGAAGGCGCCGTCGAAGAGCGGCGCGCCGTCGTTGCCCGTGAGGCCGGCGAGGTACTCGAGGTCGCCGGCGCTGAAGCGGAAGCGCTCCAGCAGGTCGATCACGAGATCGAGCCCCGCCGCGATCGCGTAGCCGCCCTTGAAGGGCGGCCGGCGGAAGAAGAGGTGGAAGGTCGCCTCGTGGTCCGCCATCCCCACCTTGTGGTAGCCGGAGGCCATCGTCACCTGGTAGAGATCGGTGAGGAGGGCGAGGGAGTCGCCGTAGAGCTGTCCGAGTGCGCTCATCGCTGCAGTCCTCGTCGCCCCGAGGCGCGGCGTCCGTGCGTCGCTCCGGGCGGTCTGACGCGCGCGTCCGGCCCGCGTCTTAGTGTACCCGTGACACTAAGACGCCTCCCCGCCCCTGTCAAGCGCTGAGCGTCCGGCGGTCGACCGCGCGCCGCCGCGTCTGCTATCTCGAGCGCGGAGGTCGAGAATGCTCAAGAACTTCTGGTACGCCGTCCACGAGAGCGCCGCGATCGCCGAGACCCCCGTGAAGGTGCGCCTCCTCGGCCGCGACCTCGCCCTGGTCCGCGGCGAGGGGGGGCACGTCCTCGCCCTCGACGATCGTTGCCCGCACCGCGGCGCCGCCCTCTCGGACGGCTGGCGCGCGGGCAACTGCCTCGCCTGCCCCTACCACGGCTGGCAGTTCCAGAGCGACGGCGCCTGCGTCCGCATCCCCGCCAACCGCCCTGGTCAGCCGGTGCCGAAGAAGGCGCGCGTCGGCGCCTACCCGACCGCCGAGCGCTACGGCTGGGTCTGGGTCTTCGTCGGCGACCTCGCCGAGGAGGAGCGCCCCCCTCTCCCGCCCTTGCCCGAGTACGGCGACCCCGACTGGCGGGCCCTCCACGGCGAGTTCCTGTGGAACGCCCACTACACGCGCGTCGTCGAGAACGGCATGGACTTCGCCCACGCGCCCTTCGTCCACGCGCGCTCCTTCGGCAACCCGGACAAGCCCGTCGTCCCCGACTACGAGGTCGAGCTCGACGCCTGGAGCGCCACGGCGAGCGCCGTCCTCGAGCCCCCGGATCCGCCGGGGCTGTGGAAGTGGGTCCGCCGCAAGCAGCGGCCGGGCGTGCGGACCTCGGTCAGCTTCTACATGCCGACCTTCACCCGCCTCGACGTCGACCTCGGCCGCTTCCAGCTCATCGTCTTCGACTCGAACATCCCGATCGACGAGGAGCACACGCTCACCCGCTGGATCATGCTCCGCAACTTCTTCAAGGGGGCGTGGGCCGACGGCGACGCGCGTCGACGGACGATGCAGATCTTCCTCGAAGACCAGCCGATCGTCGAGGCCCAGCGCCCGCGCGAGGTCCCGGCGGCGATGTCCGACGAGCTCCACGTACGCTCCGACGCGATGCCCCTCGCCTACCGCAAGCTCCGCCGCGACCTCCTCGCCCGCGGCTGGGGCCTCGACGGCTGAGCGCCATGGACGAGCGCCCCCCTCGCCGCGGCCGCGTCGCCGACGACGACCGCCTCTTCGCGCCCGACCAGCTGCCGGCGCTGCGCGAGGCCGCGGCCGACCTGCGCTGGCTCCTCGACCGCGACTACGCCATCGACGCGGCGCTCAAGCTCGTCGGCGATCGCCGCCAGCTCAGCAAGCGCCAGCGCAAGGCGATCCGCCGGGCGACGGCGCCGACGGCCGCGGCCGCCGACCGTCGTCGCCGCAAGATCGACGCGTCGGCGCTCGCGGGGCGCGACCTGGCGATCGACGGCTTCAACGCCCTGATCACCGTCGAGTCGGCGCTCTCCCACGGCACCGTCATCCGCGGCCAAGACGGCGCCCTGCGGGATCTCGCCAGCGTCCACGGCGCCTACAAGCAGGTCCTCGAGACGGGCTTCGCGATCGACGCGATCGGCGGGCTCCTCGCCGCCGCCGCCCCGCGGACGATCACCTGGTACCTCGACCGACCGGTATCGAGCAGCGGTCGCCTCCGCGCGCACCTGCTGGAGAGGTCCGCTCGCCGCGGGTGGTCGTGGGACGCCAAGCTCGTCACCAACCCTGACGCCGTGCTCGCGCGGATCAGCGCCGTCGCGGCGACGAGCGACGCGTGGATCCTCGACAACTGCGGCGCGTGGGTCGATCTGCTCGGCGAGCTCCTCGCCGCCCCCTCCGCAGCGGCCGACGGCCCGGCGCTCGCGCTCCGCCCAGACTTGTGGCTCGTAGACCTCAGCGGGGGCGGGAGCACCTCCTAAACGGTACTCTATGGTGCTTTCGGGTTTTCCGGTATACCCGATCCATCATGGCTTTCAGCTCTCCTCGTCTCCTCTCGTCGACCGCATCGATCACCTGCGGGCTCGTACTCCTCATCGGCTGCGGCGACGGCTCCGAGGCGGAGATCGGACCCGAGGGCGGCGAGCTGAAGAGCGGCGCCATCACGGTCGTGATCCCGCCCGGGGCGATGGGCAGCACGCGGATGCTGAAGATCACCGAGATCGACGACAACCTCGGCCGCGCCCCCTACACCCAGGTCAGCGACTCCTGGCTCCTCGAGCCGACTGACCTCCGCCTGAAGATCCCGGCGACGGTGACGGTGTCCAAGCTCAAGGACGTCAAGGCGCCGACGCTCCTCCATGTCCCGAGGGACACACAGACGACGCACACCTACGCCATGGGCTCCGGCGACCAGGCGATCGGCTACCTCGGCGAGTTCGGCAAGGTCGCCGCTGGCGAGGGCGCGACGCCGCAGTTCACCGTCTCCTCGCCGCCCCTGGTGATGACCCCCGACGAGGCCCACGCCGCCGCGCCGCTCACCAACGCCGCTCCGATCGCCTTCTCCGGCGCCGGCTCGGCCGACGTCATCCTCACCGCCTACGACCTCAGCGGCGAGAACAACCGCGACCTCAACGGCGGGGCCTACTGCGCGTTCAAGCCGGAGATGGTCAACGGGGCGAGCATCGCCACCGGCTGCTCGACGGGCACCGCCTCCGTCACCCTCAACCTCACCGGCGCCAACGTCGACTTCAACGCGGTCCCCTTCCTCCTCGACAAGGTCGACGGCAACGTCGTCGTCCAGGTCGAGGTCGGCTCGCAGGGCCTGGTCCACACCTTCGGCTACTTCTCGTTCAACACGAGCCCGTGCTTCTACGAGACCTGCGACGGCTACGGCACCTGCGTCGCCAACGGCAGCGACGCGTCATGCGACTGTATCGACGGCTACGCCCAGGCGGAGGACGACGCGCTCTCGTGCGTCTGCGTCCCGCAGTGCGACGGCCGCGACTGCGGCAGCGACTCGTGCGGCGGCCAGTGCTCGCCGGGCTGCGGCGACGGCTTCGCGTGCAACAACGACGCCGGCGTCTGTGAGCCCGACGGGAGCACGACGACCGACCCGACGAGCACGACATCGACCACCGGCACGACGTCGACCACCGGCACGACCGGCATGGACACGACGACCACGACGACCACCGGCACGACGACCACCGGCACGACCGGCATGGACATGACGACGGGCACGACTGGCACGACCACCGGCACGACCGGCGGCTAGTCGTCGCTCGCCGGACCCTTCGCGCAGATCCGCGTGCGGCCGCGCGGACGCTGGCATAGCCGCGTTCGTTGTCGCTACGGATCACGCGCGAAGTGACAGTGGAAGCCCCACCGGTCGCCGGGATTGGTGCCCGCAAACCCCAGAAAAACTGCTGTTTTCTGCCTTGCGGGTCTCACCAAACGGCATGTAGGATAGCCTCGCTTCGGAGCGCTGCGGATGGGCGCCCGAGCGAGTTAGGAGCCGACGATGGGATGGTCGCATAACAAACCACGAACCCGGCGTGTCGCGGGCAAGCTGGCCCTCACCGCGCTCGCGGGAGCCTCGATGGCGATCGGGCTCACCGCGTGCGAGGGGAACGGCAAGTGCGTCTCGAACGCTGAATTTCTCCGGACAAAAGCAACGGTCTTCCAAGAGCGCTGCGTCACCTGCCACAACTCGAGCGGCGCCGCGAAGGAGACCAAGTTCATCCTCGAGCGCTCGGCGACGCCTGGCTACATCGACGCGAACCTCCGGACGATCGGCGACCTGGCGCGCTACGAGGTCGACGGCGAGAAGCTCCTGCTGATCAAGCCGACGACCGAGGGCGTCGACCACGGCGGCGGCAAGCTCTTCGACGTCAAGAGCGACGAGTACGACCAGATCAAGGAGATGCTCGAGCGCGTCGACAACCCCGTCGAGTGCGAGGACGAGGTCGACTTCGGCGAGTACTTCGGCGACGTCGAGCTCCTCGACGAGGAGGCGACGCTGCGCAAGGCCTCGCTCGCCCTCGTCGGTCGCCTGCCGACGCAGGACGAGTACGAGCAGGTCCGCGGCCTCGGGATCGACTCCCTCGACCCGGTCCTCGACGCGATGATGCAGGAGGACGCGTTCTACTCCCGCCTCGGCGAGTGGTACAACGACCTCTTCCTCACCGATCGCTACGTCGGCGGCACCGAGGCGCTCGACCTCCTCTACGCCGAGAACTACCCCAACCTCTACTGGTTCGAGGCGACCCCCAACGAGTCGCTCCGCGACAACCAGCGCCGCTGGTCGAACATCGGCGCGGCGCGTGCGGGCGTCAACCTCGTCAAGTACGTCGTCCAGAACGACAAGCCGTTCACCGAGGTTCTCACCGCCGACTACATGGTCTTCAACCCGTACTCGGCGAAGAGCTACGGCGCGGCGATGGACGAGCAGTTCGCGGACTCCGAGGATCCGAACGAGCTCCGCGCCGGTCGGCTCCCGGGCGGCTACCCGCACGCGGGCGTCCTCTCCGATCCGATCTGGAACATCCGCTTCCCGACGACCGCGACCAACCGCAACCGCCACCGGGCGCGGATGATCTACCGCTTCTTCCTGGCGACGGACATCCTCCGCCTCGCCGAGCGGCCGATCGACCCGACGAACATCGCCGACCACAACCCGACGATGAACAACGAGAACTGCACCGCGTGCCACGCGGCGATCGACCCGATGGCCGGGGCGATGATGAACTTCAACGAGATGGGCCAGTACGTCGTCCCCGAGGACGGCTGGTACCCGGACATGCGGGTCCCCGGCTTCAAGGACGAGACCGTCCCGTTCGACCAGTTCGCGGTCGCCCACCAGTGGCTCGCCAAGAAGATCGCCGGCGAGGATCTCTTCGCCGTCGCCACCGTCCAGACCGTCTTCACCGGCCTCACCGGCCAAGCGGTGATGTACGAGCCGAACGACACCAGCGACCCGGACTACACCGGCAAGCACAAGGCGTTCGAGATCCAGGACGCGATGCTCAAGGACGTCGCCGCGGCGTTCACCGAGTCGAACAGCGACTTCAAGCTCGTCGTCCGCGAGCTGATCAAGTCGGAGTTCTTCCGGGCGAAGAACGCCTCCGAGGCGATCCCCGACGACAAGGCGGCCGAGTACTTCACCGTCGGCACCGCCCAGTTCCTCCCGCCGGAGCAGCTCTCGCGGAAGATCGAGGCGGTCACCGGCTACCCGTGGCGCCAGAACCCGACGAGCACCGACTACCTGCTCAGCGGCAACGAGTACCGGATCTTCTTCGGCGGCATCGACTCCGACTCGATCGTCGAGCGCATCCGCGAGCCCAACGGCATCATGGCCAACATCGCGGCGCGCATGTCGAACGAGATGTCGTGCTGGACGACGGCCCGCGACTTCTCGAACGAGCCGCCGGACCGCCTCCTCTTCCCCTTCGTCGAGCCTGACTCGCTCCCGGAGGACGACAACGGCAACGCCATCCCGGCGGTCATCGACGCCATCAAGGCGAACATCCAGTACCTCCACTTCCACGTCCTCGGCGAGAAGCTCGAGCTCGACGACCCGCAGATCGACCGCACCTACGCGCTGTGGATCGACGTGTGGAAGGAGGGCAAGGCCGGCGTCCTCGCCGAGACCTACGATGCGAGCCTGCCGGGCAACTGCCGGGCGACGAACGACTGGTGGACCGGGAACCCGCTCCCGGAGGAGCGCCAGATCTCGAACGACTCTGACTACACGATCCGAGCCTGGATGGCCGTGATGAGCTACCTCCTCTCGGACTACCGCTTCTTGCACGAATAGGGAGTAGGACCATGGACCGACGTAAATTCATCTCCCTCGCTGCGTTCGCCGGCCTCGGCGTCGCCTCCCCTCGCGTCTTCGGCGGCGACCCGAACCGCGATCCGATCACGGGCAAGCTCAAGGAGCCGCTCTTCGCGACCTATGACGGGCCCTTCTACGTCATGATCAACGCGATGGGCGGCTGGGACCCGACCTCGCTCTGCGATCCGAAGGGCTACAAGACGCCCGACGATCCGGAGGCCCTCAACCGCTCGTACGCGACCTCGGACATCCTCACGGCCGGAAACATCAAGTACGCGCCGCTGGGCAACCTGGTCGACGACGCCTACGACGGCTACTACCAGACCTGGTTCGAGAAGCACTACCAGAACCTCCTCGTGCTCAACGGCGTCGACACGGCGACCAACGGCCACGACTCGGGCATCCGCCACTGCATGTGCGGTCGCCTCGCGGAGGGCTTCCCGAGCTTCGGCGCCCTGGCGGCGGCGTCGGCGAGCCGCGAGCTGCCGATGGCCTACCTGTCCTTCGGCGGCTACGACGAGACGATGGGGATCGTCGCCCGGACGCGCAGCGGCAACACCAACGCGCTCGCCCGGATCGCCTACCCCGATCGCCGCGATCCGAACGACGACACGTCGACGTTCCACTCGGCGGCCGCCGCCGAGCGCATCCGCCTCGCGCAGGAGGAGCGCCGCGCGCACCTCGAGAACATCGAGCACCTCCCGCGTGTCCGCCACGCGATCGGCATGCTCTACGCGGCGCGCACCGGCTCCAACGAGCTCAAGAAGCTCCAGGAGTACCTCCCGGACGAGCTCTCGAACAACGGCCTCGAGCGCCAGTCGCAGGTCGCCCTCGCGGCCTACCG
>JAGQIT010001183.1 GCA_020431135.1 Myxococcales bacterium
GCCCTCAGCCTCGCCAACAACCACGCCTTCGACCTCCGCGCCGAGGGGATGGAGCAGACGCCGGAGATCCTCCTCAAGAAGAAGCTCGTCCCCCTCGGGGCCGCGCGCGCCGAGGACCCGCTCTTCCGCCTCGAGACGATCGAGCGCAAGAATTGGAGGATCGGCTTCCTCGCGGTGACCTCGCGGCGCAACGCCCCGGACTTCGAGGGCGCGCCGCGCCTGCCCTTCATCACCTCGAAGGAGTTCGAGACCGAGCTCGGGCCGCTGATCGACGCGGCCCAGGAGACCCACGACGCGGTCTTCGTCGTCATCCACTGGGGCGACGAGTACGCGGACGCGCCGGCGAGCTACCAGCAACGCTACGCCCGCAGGCTGATCGACCGCGGGGCGGCCGGCGTGATCGGCCACCACCCGCACGTTCTCCAGGGCATCGAGCGCTACAAGCACGGCGTGATCGCCTACTCGATGGGCAACTTCCTCTTCGAGAACACCAACGAGATCCCCCGCCTCACCGGGATCCTCCGCGTCCGCCTCGCGCCCGGCGAGGGCTGCATCGACGAGCTCCGCTTCCACCCGGCGTACATCAAGCGCTACCCGACGCCGCACCCGGTGCCGGCCGAGAAGGGCATGGGCAAGGTCGTCCGCCGGCGGGTCCGCGACCTCAGCAAGGAGCTCGGCAAGACCGTGTTCGAGGTCGAGGAGGAGGATCTGGTGCTCCGCGGCTTCGACTGCCCGCCGGTGCCGATCCGCCCCGAGCCCGGGGCCGCGGACACCGACACCGACACCGACGGCGACACCGACGGCGACACGACCGCAGGCGAATAGCTCCGCGAGCCTCGGACAGGCCTTCGCCCGCGACGAGGGCCTCGCCGCCGCGCAGATCGACAGGCTCCGCGCCGAGGCGCCGGGGGCCGGTGCAACGGCGCTGACCTCCTCATCGCCGCCGCCCACGACCTCGACCGCGCGACGACGATCGCCGCGCACACCCGCCCGGACCGCTGCAGCATCGACGTGATCGCCCGCTTCGGCGGCGACGCCCTGCCGCTGATCCAGGGGTGCTTCGAGCGCGCCCGCAAGCACACCGCGCTGCGCTACCTCAAGCACGGGCGAGCGGCGCTCAAGCTCCTCNNGCGCGCCGGCGTAGCGACCTGCCGAGCGCCGGCGCCGATCGAGGGGCGGGCTGCGAGGCGACGCCTGACCTGTCCGCGAGCGCATGCGACCGCGGGGCGGCGCGATCGAGCGCGCGCGGAGGCCCTCCGCTTGCGGGCGATTCGCGGTACCGTCGATGACCTGGACGCGGCGCCTCGACCTCGGCGCACGCCCACGACGGAGGGACGCGGATGCCGAGGATGAGGCGAGCGGTGGTCATCAATCTCGCGGAGGACGACGTCGTCGAGGCCGGCTTCGCCGGCGACCGGCGCCCCCGCGCCGCCTTCTCCAGCCCCCGCGCCCGCGGTCGCGATCGCGATCGCGATCACCTAGACGAGCGCCTCGCTGACGCGCTGCGCGACGCCTACCGCCGGCTCGGCGTCGCCTCGCGGACGCAGCCCCTCCTGGTCGCCGTCGCCGGTGAGGACGACGACCTCCGCGGTCGCCTCGCCGAGCTCGACGTCGACGCCAGCGCCGGCGCGGTCCTCCCTGCGCTCGACGGGTTCGCGACCCTCAAGGGCGAGGCCCTCGACCTCGGCTACCGCCCGCTCCTCGCCGAGATCGACCTCCACGTCGGGCGCGTCGCCCTCGACGCCCAGGAGTGGGGGCGCGCCGCCGAGGCCCTCCGTGACGCCTTCATCCACGCGACGGCGACCGGCGCCGACGCGATCGCGGCCGAGGCCAAGGCGCGCCAGCTCTTCGTCGACGGCCAGCGCGACCCGACCGCCGCCCTCGCCGAGCAGCGCCACGCCGAGGCGCTCGTCGAGCGCCTCGACGGCCGCGACGACCTCCGAGCCCTCCTAAACAACAACCTCGGCGCGGTCGCGGCGATGACCGGCGACCTCGACGGCGCCCGCGCCAAGATCCGCGCGGCGATCGGCCTCGCCGGCGACGATCCGCGGATCCGCCCGGTGGACCTCGCCTCGGGCTACCTCCTCAACCTCGCCCTCCTCACGAACGACGCCGCCGAGCGAGCCGAGCTCTTCGACCGCGCCCTGACGATCCTCGACGACGCCCTCGGCCCCAACCACCCTGCCCCCGCGTTCGCCCGCCTCCGCGCCGGCCGTCTCGCCGGCGATCCAGAGCGCGCCGCGGCCCTCCTCGCGCCGACCTGCGCGGGCCTCCTCGATCCGAGCGCCGCCAACACCTACGAGCTGTGCTTCCTGTGCCACCACCGCCTCGGCCACGCGCTCGTCGAGCTCGACCGCGTCGGCGAGGCGGCCGCGTCGGCGAGCGCCGGGCTCACCTGCTTCGACCGGCCGATCGCGGCCGAGGATCGCGAGCCCGTCGCCGCCTGGAAGGCGCTCCTGCGCGGCCGCCAGCAGCTCTACGCCGGCGACCTCGAGGCCGCAGGGGCCTCCTTCGCCGCGGCCCGCGAGATGATGGAGCCGCACCGCGAGGCCTGGTGGATCGCCCTCCTCCTCGCCGACGTCGAGCTCGCAGACGGGCGCCGCCTCGTCGCCGCCGGCGCTCCGGTCGCCGCCCGGCCGCACCTCGAGGCGGCGATCGAGACCTTCGCGGCGATCGGCGACCAAGCCCTCGACGACCTC
>JAGQIT010000096.1 GCA_020431135.1 Myxococcales bacterium
TACGCCCGCCTCCTCGGCGGCGCCGGCTTCGAGCCGACCGAGGAGAACCCGATGATCGGCTTTCGCGGGGCGTCGCGCTACTACAGCGACCGCTACCGCGACGGCTTCGCCCTCGAGTGCCGGGCGATCCGCTTCGTCCGCGAGGTCCTCGGGCTGCGCAACGTCGTCGTCATGATCCCGTTCTGCCGGACGCTCGCCGAGGCCGACCGCGTCCTCGAGGTCATGGCCGCCGAGGGCCTGGAGCGCGGCCCCGACTTCGAGGTCTACGTGATGTGTGAGATCCCGGCGAACGTCATCCTCGCCGCGCAATTCGCCGAGCGCTTCGACGGCTTCTCGATCGGCTCGAACGACCTCACGCAGCTCGTCTTGGGCGTCGACCGCGACTCCGAGCTCCTCGCCCACCTCTTCGACGAGCGCAACCCCGCGGTCGTGGCGATGATCCGCCAGGTGATCGCCGCCGCCCGCGCGGCCGGGCGCAAGATCGGCATCTGCGGCCAGGCGCCGTCGGATCACCCCGAGTTCGCCGAGATCCTCGTCGACGCCGGGATCGACTCGATCTCGCTCAACCCGGACTCGGTCCTCGGCGTCCGCCAGCGCGTCGCGCAGCTCGAGGCCCGCCGCGCGCGCGCTTGATCGCCCGGCGAAAAAAGTATCTCCTAGCCCGGCCTTGCAGCTCACGCTCACCACCCAGCAGGTCGAGGCGCTCGCCCCCGACCGCGCGTCGATCGGCAAGGCGAAGAAGCTCGCCGAGCCGGTCCACTGGCGCGTCATCGGCCGCTCCGAGCGCGCCCTGTGGGGGCAGTGCCGCGGCTCCACGGACTACGACGTCCAGGTCGACCTCAGCGATCTCAAGAGCAAGTGCTCGTGCCCGAGCCGCAAGCGCCCGTGCAAGCACGTCCTCGGGATCCTCTTCCTCGCCGCGCAAAAGCCCAAGTCGGTGCCGACGAACGACGAGCCCGAGCTCGTGCGCGAGTGGCTCGGGCGACGGGCGGCGGCCGCCGCCGCGAAGGCGACGACGAGGGCCGCGAAGGCGGCGGGCAAGAAGACGGTCGACCGCGAGGCCCAGGCCAAGCGCGCCGAGAAGCGGGCCGAGCGGGTCGCCGACGGCCTCAAGCAGCTCGACCGCTGGCTCCGCGATCTCGTCCGCGTCGGCCTCGCCACGGTCGAGGAGACCTCGCCCGGGATCTTCGAGGAGCAGGCGCGACGCCTCGTCGACGCCCAGGCCTCGGGCCTCGCCGGCTGGGTCCGTCGCCTCGGCACGATCCCCCTCTCGGGGCCCGACTGGCCCGATCGCCTGCTGGGCCAGCTCGGCCGCATCGCCCTCCTCCTCCGGGCCTACCGCCGCCTCGACGAGCTCCCGGCCGATCTCCAGCTCGAGGTCCGCTCGATCATCGGCTGGAGCGTGCCCAAGGAGCAGGTGCTCAGCGACGGCGAGCGCCGCCAGGATCGCTGGCAGGTCTTCGCCCAGGAGCTGACCGAGGACGATCGCCTCCGCGTCCAGCGGAGCTGGCTCATCGGCAAGGAGAGCGGCGCGCGGGCGCTC
>JAGQIT010001184.1 GCA_020431135.1 Myxococcales bacterium
GCGAGAAGATCGACCCCGAGAAGCTGCCCGAGAAGATGATCGTCGAGGAGACGGTCGCCGCCGAGGAGTCCACGGCCGAGAAGGTCACCAAGGACGAGAAGGCCGAGCCGCCGCCCGAGAAGAAGAAGACCGACGACAACCCCGAGAAGACGAAGTCGAAGGACAAGCCGGATCCGAACAAGAAGAACGCCCAGAAGTCGGACAAGAACCGCGACACCAACAAGCAGTTCAAGAACGACCTGCCGACGGTGAAGGACCTCCCGGGCGATCCCTTCGGCTCGCCTGACGGCTGGGCCGACATGGCGAAGGACGGCGATCCGTGGGCGACGGGGGTGATCGGCGCCCTCAACAAGATGAAGGTCCCGAGCTACGCCGCGCAGCAGAAGAACGGCTCCTTCCAGTTCCAGATCGAGATCTGCGCCAACGGGTCGATCAACCGGGTGAGCGTCAAGAAGCCCAGCGGCGACGCGACCCTCGACAAGATGATCCAGTCGGCGATCCTGACGACGAAGATCCCGCTGCCGCCGCCCGACATCGCCAAGCAGCTCAAGGGCGGCTGCAAGAAGATCCCGTACAGGTTCACCTGGAGTAACGGCGGTAAGGTCCGCTGAGCGCTTTTGACCGGACGCGCGCGCGGACCTGCGGGCCGCGTCGGGCGTCCGCGTCGAGGCCTCTGGACCCCTGCGCACTCGCGCAGGTCTGACGGCGCCCCCTCAGAATTGCAGGGGGGTTCACCACCTCGCGCGCGACGTGTATGGTTGGCCAGCCTCAAGAGGTGCCAATGCGGACGCTGCTCGGAACTTCGATCCTCGCCACTCTCCTCGTCTCCGCCTCCTTCTACGCCGGACAGGACCCCGCGGTCGCCAACGCCGCGGCCCCGGGGAATGACGTCTCGGTCGGTAGCGGCTTCCGCCTCCTCCGCCTGGCGATCCCGGCCGACGGCCGCGTCGGCGACATCCTGCGCAAGAACGCCGCGATCTCCGGCGGCTTCGAGGTCATCGACCGCCGCAGCATCCCCGCGTCGCTCGTCCGCGCCAGCAACTTCGACAAGAAGGCGTGGGCCGACATCGGCGCCGAGACCGTCGTTCTCGCCGACGAGGTCGGCGGCCAGTTCAAGTTCCGCCTCTACGACATCGCCTCCGGCGACCGCCCGGTCCTCGCCCGCGGCTACGCGGCCAACGACCCGCTCAAGGCCGCCAACCGCTTCATGAACGACATCATCGAGCACTACACGAAGATCCCCGGGGTCTTCGGCTCGCGGATCGCCTTCGTGCGGACGACGCGGACGCCGACGGTGTCCAAGAACGTCTACACCGTCGAGATGAACGGCGAGGCCCCGTCGTCGGTCACCTCGAACCGCTCGCTCAACATCCTCCCGTCGATCGGTCCCGGCGGCCAGGTCCTCTTCACCAGCTACGCCAAGCGCAACCCCGACCTGTGGATGAGCGCCGGCGGCTCGCTCCAGCGCGTGTCGACGCAGCGCGGCCTCAACCTCGGCGGGACGATGTCGCCGGACGGCGGGACGATCGCCCTGACCCTGTCGAAGGACGGCAACTCCGAGATCTACACCGTCGACTCGGGCGGCAACATCAAGGCCCGCCTGACCAACAACAAGGCGATCGACGGCTCGCCCTCATGGAACTCGGGCGGCAACCAGCTCGCCTTCGTGTCGAACCGCGCCGGCGGCCCGCAGGTCTTCCGCATGGCGGCCAACGGCTCCGGGGCCGCGCGCGTGACCAAGCAGGGCTCCTACAACCAGAGCCCCGACTGGAACCCCGGCGACGGCGAGCGCGGCAACATGATCGCCTACTCGGGCCGCGACAACAGCAACCGCTACGACATCTTCGCGATCAACCTCCGCGGCGGGAAGATCAAGCGCATCACCCAGAACCCGGGCCGCAACCTCGACCCGACCTGGAGCCCGGACGGGCGCCTGATCGCCTTCCAGTCGTCGCAGGGCGGGATCTACGTCGCCAACGAGGACGGCAACAACCAGGTCCAGATCGTCAAGGCGGGCTCGACCCCGGACTGGGGTCCGCGGGCCAAGTAGCCCGGCGAAGCCGCCGACGCGGAGAGCCCGAGGGTCGCCCTCGGGCTCTCTTCGCGAGGGCCGTCCCTCTTCCGCTGTCGTGTCCGCGGGTCCGCGGGCACGACGAGGACGACCAGACCGGCGAAGGTCGCCAACGCGGAGAGCCCGAGGGGTCGCCCTCAGGATCTTTGTCGCGTCCGCGAGTTCGCTAGCGCGTCTCGCTGGCGCTATGCGGAGCCCGTGCGGGTCCGCGGCACGGCGGCGCCGACGAGCGGCGCGCTGAGGAGGATGAGGGCCGGGCCGACGCCGCCGGAGAGCGCGAAGGGGACGCCGACGCCGAGGGAGAAGCCGCAGGCGAGGGAGAAGCCGTAGGCGCGGGTGCGGGCGGCCGCGGCGGCGCTGGCGGGCGCGGCCGCGAGGCCGAGGAGGAGGGCGAAGAAGAGATCCGCGCCGTGCTCGTCGGGGAAGGGGAAGAGCTCCGGGAAGGCGACGATCAGCGCCGCCCCAGCGCCGGCCGCCGCGGCGCCGCCGAGGAGCCCGCGGAGCAGCCGGCGCGGCCACCCCTCAGGGCGCGGGCTGAGGAGGGCGACGACGACGGGGACGAGGGGGACGAGGAGGACGAGCGCGAGCTCGACAGGCTCCGGCAGGCCGCCGCTCATGACGACGACGAAGAGCGTGACGGCGGCGAAGAGACCGATGAGCAGCGGGCGGAGCTGGAGCACGTCCTCGAGGATAGCGCGGGGTGAGGCGCGGACGTGTCGGCGTCGGGGCGTCCGCCGCTACAATCGCGCCGTGCAACGCCAACCCTGGCAGGCCGTCATCGACGTCGGTACGAACACCGCGCTCCTCCTCCTCGCCCGACCGACGGGCGACGGCGGCCTCGAGGTCGCCGACGATCGGGCGACGATCACCCGCCTCGGCGAGGGCGTGGCGAAGACCGGCGAGCTGTCGTCGGCGGCGATCGAGCGGACCGTGGCCGCGCTGCGGAGCTACCGCGAGGCGGCCGACGCCTGCGGCGCGACGATCCGCGCCGTGACCACCGAGGGCGTCCGCCTCGCCCGCAACCCCGAGGCGTTCCTCGGGCCGGCATCCGCCGCGCTCGGCGTCCCGGTCGAGGTGATCAGCGGCGACGAGGAGGCCCGGCTCTCCTACCTCTCGGTCGCCTACGAGACCCCCGAGGGCGGGCCGCTGCGCGTCGTCGACATCGGCGGCGCGTCGACCGAGGTCGTCGTCGGCGAGGGCACGCAGGTGCTAGCCGCGGTCTCGCACAGGATCGGCTCGGTGCGCCTGACCGAGCGCTTCATCACCGGCGACCCGCCGACACCCGAGGCGATCGCGGCGATCGAGGCGGCCGCCCGCGAGGCCCTCGCCAGCCAGCCGCTGCCGCCGCACCCGACGCTCCACGGCCTCGCCGGCACCGTGACCACGGCGGCGGCGATCCTCCTCGATCTCCAGGTCTACGATCGCGATCGCGTCGACAGGTCGGTCCACAGCCGCGCGGCGATCCTCGAGCTGCGCGATCGCCTCGCCGCGCAGACGATCGAGGAGCGGATCTCGCCGGTGCTCGAGCGCAAGCGCGCGGACGTGATCGTCGCCGGGGTGACGATCCTGCTCGCGGTGATGGACCAGTGCGGCGCCGACACCCTCGTCGTCCGCGACCGCGGGCTCCGCTACGCCCTCGTCGAGCGCGGCTGAGGGCGGAGGGGGCAGGGCGCCGCGCGGGCGCGATCTCGCGTCGCTGGTCTGACGGGGCAGGGCAGGTAGTCTGAAGGCATGGGGCGACACTTGGCATCGGCGGCAGCGCTCGCGCTGGCGTTCGTCGGCTGCGCCGGCGAGCTCAACCGCCCGGTGCGACCGGCGGAGGGCGACCTCGAGGAGGGCCTCTGGGTCGCCTACAACTACGGCTGCGCGCGCGGCTGCGACGACATCCGCCGCGGCGATCGGATCCTCGAGATCGACGGCGTCGTCACCGGCAGCGGCGCCGAGTTCGATCGCCTCGACCTCGTCGACGGCGCGCCCCATCGGATCGTCGGCCGTCGCCTGCGCTCGGACGAGCCCTTCGAGGTGACGATCGAGGCCGAGCCGGTCCGCGACCTGCCGCCGCTCAAGGACGTCGGCCCGCTCCGCGTCGTCGGCAGCGAGGCCCTCGACCGCGCGCCGAGCTGGGCCCGCGAGCTCCTCTTCGGCCACGCGATCCCGGCCCTGCGCTTCTACCGGGAGGAGCCGCCGATCGGCTTCATCAGCGGCCGCGAGCTCTACGGGCGCAGCTTCGTCGCCGTCCTCTGGGTCTACAACGGCACCCTGCCCGAACGGACCTATTGGCAGGAGCTCGCGCCGAAGGTCTACGCCCACCTCCAGTCGTGGGTGCCGCGGCTGCTCGCGGTCGACGTCGACGTCGGCTTCATCGTCGCCCACAACACGAGCCCGGAGACGCGGGCCGAGCTGCGGACCTACGCCGGCGATCCGAACCCCGGCTATGTCCCCGTCTATCAGCTCTCGTCGCGCTCGGGCGACGCCAACACCGTCGGCCTCGAGCGCGGCGGCGCCGATCTCCGCGACGCGCTCAAGCTCGGCGGCCTGCCCGAGCCGGTGATCCTGATCTTCGACGCCCGCGGGATCGTCCGCTGGCACTCGAACGGCTTCCCGCTCGGCGTCGCCGACACGATCGAGGCGGCCCTGAGCTTCGCCGAGACCCAGCTCGATGACGGCCCGGAGCGCGCCGAGGGGGAGCTCGGGCCGCGGGCGCAGCCCCTCAGCGCGCGCGCGGCGATGCGTTGAGAACCGACGCGCTCCACGATCGCCGCGCCGACGCCCGGGTCGATGTTTGAGGAGCGAGGCCGCGGTGCTCGTGCCTCGACCTGCTAGGCTCTCGCGGATGCGCCTCGAGCTCCACTGCCACTCGACCTGCTCCGACGGGAGCCTGGCGCCGGCCGAGGTGGCGAGCGCCGCCGCGGACCGGGGCGCCGCGCTCTTCTGCCTCACCGATCACGACACCCTCGACGGCTACGCGGCGACCGAGGCGGCGCTCGCCGAGCGCGACTGCGTCGTCCTGCGCGGCCTCGAGCTGACCTGCAAGGAGGCCGGGCGGACGATCCATCTCCTGATCTACGGGGTCGGCGAGGGGCCGGGCCTCGAGGCGCTGCGCGAGCGCCTGCGCGAGGTCCGGGCGGTCCGTGAGCGCCGCCTCCTGGCGATCATCGACCGCCTCGCCGGTCTCGGGATCAAGCTCGACGGCGCCGCGATCCTCGCGCGGACGCACGACCACACCCCCGGCCGCCCCGACGTCGCCCGCGCCCTCAAGGAGGCCGGCGTCGTCCGCAGCACCCGCGAGGCCTTCGACCGCTTCCTCCACGACGGCGGGCCGGCGGACGTCCAGATCGAGCGCCTCAGCCTCGGCGACGGCCTCGACCTCGGGCGGGCCTGCGGCGCCAAGATGTCGCTCGCCCACCCGCACACGCTGCGCTCGTACCCGGTCGTCGCCGACCTCGGGCGCCGCTTCAAGGGCGCGGGGCTCGGCGGGATCGAGGCCTTCTACGGCCGCTACGGCGCCGCCGAGCGCGAGCACTGGTGCCGCCTCACGGACGACCTCGGCCTCGTCGCCACCGGCGGCTCGGACTTCCACGGCGAGGCCGTGCCGTCGGTGACGCGGCCGACGATCGAGCTGCCGAGCGGCCGCGCCGAGAGGCTCTGCGCCTGGCTCGAGGTCGAGCCCGCCTCCGCCTGAGGGCCGCCGTCGCAACCAAGAAGAGGGGCGCTCGCACAGGCGAGCGCCCCTCGGTCTGCGCGACCGCAGCCGCGGCCTAGTCGCGGAGCTTCGACAGCAGCGTGTCGACCGACTTCTTGGCGTCGCCGAAGAGCAGGCGGCTGTTGTCCTTGAAGAAGAGCGGGTTTTGCACGCCGGCGTAGCCGGTGCCGCGGCCGCGCTTCATGATGATCACGTCCCGCGCCTTCCAGACCTGGAGGACCGGCATGCCGGCGATCGGCGAGGTCGGGTCGTCCTCGGCCGACGGGTTGACGATGTCGTTGGCGCCGATGACCAGGACGAGGTCGGTCTCCGGGAAGTCCTCGTTGATCTCCTCCATCTCGAGGACGATGTCGTAGGGGACGTTGGCCTCGGCGAGGAGGACGTTCATGTGCCCGGGGAGGCGACCGGCGACCGGGTGGATCGCGAAGCGGAAGTTGACCTTCTTCGCGCGCAGCACCTTGGCGATCTCGGAGACCGTGTGCTGGGCCTGGGCGACGGCCATGCCGTAGCCCGGGACGACGACGACGCTCTTGGCCTCCTGCATGAGCTCGACGACCTCGTCGGCCATGATCTCCTTCATCTCGCCCTCGATGGCCGGGCCGCCGCCCTTGGCCGGGGCGCCGCCGTCGGAGCCGAAGCCGCCCATGATGACGGAGATGAACGAGCGGTTCATCGCCGCGCACATGATGTAGGAGAGGATCGCGGCCGACGAGCCGACCAGCGCGCCGGTGATG
>JAGQIT010001185.1 GCA_020431135.1 Myxococcales bacterium
GCCGTGGAGCTCGCCGTGGGCCTGCTCGAGGGTGAAGAACGCGGCCTCGCAGGCGCTCCCAGGATCCGCCGAGAGGCAGCGGACGAGCGGCCGCGAGGCGATCACGAAGGCGCGCGTGAAGTACTCGACGCGCTTGCCGGCGCGGCCCTCGATGCGGCCTAGGACGGCGGTGTCGAGGCGCTCCTGCGTCGCGTTGATCTCGCGAGTGAGGGAGGTCGAGGCGTCCTCCCAGGCGCCGAAGGCCGCCTCGACGCTGGCGTCGAGCTCGCGGATCGTCGCCTCGGTCGCCGGATCGATCTTCTTGCCCGCGCCCTCGCCCCCCCGCGCCGCGAGCATCGCCGCGATCTCGCCGACGCGGGTCGCGTAGGCGTCGAGGGCCTCGGCGTACTCGGCCATCGCCACCTCGAGCTCCGGCTGCGGCGGCTGGAGCTGGCGGCCGCTCTTCACCGCCGCCTGACAGCGCCCCCGCGCCGCCTCGGGGACCGTCGGGATCGCCTCGCCGCCGGCGAGGATCGACCCCTCCGCCGGCACCCGCCGGCGATAGACGCGGTGGCTCTCGCGGACCACGCCTTGGGTCTCGCTCGCGCAGTCGAGGTAGAGGCTGAGCTTGTTTATCAGGAGCTCGGGCTGGGCCTCCGTCTGATCGGCGGTCGCCCGCTTCTTCTTCTTTTTCAGGCGCTCCTTGAGCTCCTCTTCGATCGCCCCCTTGAGCTGATCGGAGGTGTCCTTGGTGCAGCCGCTGAAAACCCCCGCGCCGACGCTCGCGAGGGCGACGGCGAGGACGAGGCGGGCGAGCGCGGCGCCGCGGCGGGATCGGAGGTCGGGCGACGTCACGGCTCAGATCCAGTGGGTGTTCTCCGGGACGATGATCCGGAGGTAGTGGAAGAGGTTCTCGACCCTGTAGTGATCGCAGTAGAGCATCTCTTCGCCGTCGATCTGCGCGTAGAGCTTGCGGATCCGCTCCGAGCGGAAGATCCGGAGGTCGATCTCCTTGCCCTTTGGAATTTCGGGGCGGCGAAGGCCCAGGACCTCGAGATCGTCGGCGGTCACCGGGTTGCGCTTGTGGGCGGTGATCGTCGCCGCCATCCAGTCGGCGTGGCCCTTCATGATGATCACCTCGAAGCGGCCGTCGTCGGGCTTGCCCTCGGGATCGAAGATCCAGTCGCCGCCGTAGAGGGTCGTGCCCTTGATGACGACGTCGGTGACGCCGTCGTACTCGTGGCAGACGCCGTCGACGGTGATCGCCGCGGCGAAGCGCGAGCGGCCGACGAGGCTGCGGAAGTAGCTGGCGAAGGCGGCGCGGACGTAGACGACCTTGTCGCGGTAGACCCGGCGCATCACCGGCACCTTGGCGACGCGCTCGCGATCGCGGTTGCGGCGGGCGAGGATCTGCGCGGAGAGGCCGACGCCCCAGCTGTCGAACCACAGGTCCTGGAGGATCTCGTCGCCGCTGGCGTCGTAGGCGATCACGCGGCCGACGTCGAGCCACTGCTCGATGCCCTCGGCGATGATCTCGACGTTGTCGTCGATCGCCTTGATGCCGGCGCGGACGCCGAAGGACCGCCCCTGATCGTTCGCCGTCCCCATCGGCAGCATCCCCATGGGGACGTCGATGCCATAGCGCTCGCGGGCGAGGATCAGCCCCTTGGCGGTGTCGGCGAAGGTCCCGTCGCCGCCGAGGTAGATCACGCGGGCGACGTCGCCGGCCTCGAGGCGCTCGGCGAGGGCGGGGACCGTCGCCCCCGCCGGCTTCGTCGGGAAGAACTCGGGCTCGAGGCGGCGGCGCTCGAGCGCCTCCATCGCCAGGCGGATCGCGCGGGCGGCCTTGCCGGTGCGGGCGGTCGGGTTGCCGACCAGGAGGGAGAGCCGGGGCCTCGGCACGGTGGGCCAGGGTATCACCGAGGACGGGTCTACAGACCCCAACCAGCAGCCAGCGCAAGAAGCGCGACAGCTCACGCACGCCCGCCCCCGCGATCGCGACCCCGCGCGAGGCTCGGATCTGCTACCCCTACGGGCCATGCGCGGTCCGATCGTCAGCCGTTCGCTCCCCCTCGTTCTCGCCCTCGCCGGCCTCGGCCTCGCCTGCGCGACCCAGGCCGACGAGGAGGTCGTCAGCTCACCGCCCGCGCAGGGCGACGAGCAGACAGCCCAAGCCGCCGCCGGGGGCCCCTCGGGCGGCTTTGAGAACCCCGGCGGGATGTGGATGCCGACCCAGCTCGCCAACCAGGCCGAGTCGCTCAAGAAGGCCGGCTTCGAGCTCGATCCAGCGGTTCTCACGGATCCGACGACCTTCCCGCTCGGCGCGGTCGTCAGCCTCGGCGGCTGCTCGGCGTCGTTCGTCTCCCCCGACGGGCTGATCATCACCAATCACCACTGCGTCACCGGCTATCTCCAGCACAACTCGACCCCCGCGGCGAACCTCCTCAAGGACGGCTACCTCGCCAAGACCCGCGGCGAGGAGAGGAGCGGCGGGCCGACCAAGCGGGTGTACGTCACCCGCGCCTTCACCCGAGTCACGGACCGCGTCCTCGGCGGCCTCGACGGGGTCTCGGGGAGCGAGCGCTACAAGGAGATCGAGCAGCGGCGCAAGGACATCGTCGGCGAGTGCGAGGCGGCCAAGGAGAACACCCGCTGCCGCGTCGCCAGCTACTACTCGGGCGCCGAGTTCTACCAGATCGAGCAGCTCGAGCTCCGCGACGTCCGCCTGGTCTACGCGCCCGCCGAGGGCATCGGCGTGTTCGGCGGTGAGATCGACAACTGGCGCTGGCCTCGGCACACCGGCGACTACTCGTTCCTCCGCGCCTACGTCGGCGCCGACGGCAAGCCGGCGGACTTCTCCGACAAGAACGTCCCCTACAAGCCCGAGCACTACCTGCGCGTCGCCGCCGAGCCGCTCGACGCCGGCGACTTCGTGATGGTCGCAGGCTACCCCGGGAGCACCTCGCGGCTGCTCACCGCGGCCGAGGTGAAGGAGGCCGCGAGCTGGTCGTACCCGCGGCGGATCGCCCTCTACGAGGAGTACATCGCCGCGATCGACGAGGTCAGCCGGGGGCGCGAGGACATCGCGATCAAGGCGGCGGGGCGGCGCCGCGGCCTCAACAACTACCTGACCAACTTCCGCGGGATGCTCGACGGCCTGGTCAAGGGCAAGCTCGCCGACGAGAAGGTCCGCCTCGAGGGCGAGCTGCGGGCGTGGATCGACGCCGACGCCGATCGCAAGGCGAAGTACGGCGGCGTCCTCGAGGAGATGGCCAAGCTCGACGAGGCGAACCGCGCGACGCGCGAGCGCGACGCGGCCCAGGCCGACATCCTCCGCGCCTCGAACCTCCTCGGGGCCGCGCAGACGATCCGCAAGATGGCCGAGGAGCGCGGCAAGCCCGACGCCAAGCGGGCGCCTGGCTACCAGAAGCGCGACCTCGCCCGCCAAGAGCAGTCGATGGAGGCCATGCAGAGCAGCTTCGATCCCGAGCTCGATCGGGCGATCTTCAAGCTCTTCCTGGTCCGCGCCGCCCGCCTCCCGCAGGCCGATCGGCCGCCGGCGCTGGCGACCATCGTCGGCGCGGGCGAGGTCGACGAGGCGGCGATCGACGCGGCCCTCGACAAGCTCTACAAGACGACGAAGCTCGGCGACCCGAAGACCCGCGTCCGCCTCCTCAAGAAGTCGACGCCCGCCGCCCTCAAGCGCAGCCGCGATCCCTTCATCAAGCTCGCCCTCGCCCTCGAGCCGCAGATCGAGGAGCGCAAGGCGACGATCGAGGCCGAAGAGGGGGCGATGGCCGCCCTGCGCCCGAGGTACATCGCGGCGCTCCGCGAGTTCCACGGCGGCGACCTGGCCCCCGACGCCAACTCGACGCTGCGGGTCACCTACGGGACCGTCCGCGGCTACCGGCCGCGCCCCGAGGCGCCGCTCTACCGCCCCTTCACGACGCTCTCCGAGATGATCGCCAAGCACACCGGCGAGGAGCCCTTCGACGCCCCGGCGCCGCTCCTCGACGCCGTCAAGGCGCGCAAGTTCGGGCCCTACGTCGACAAGGACCTGAACGAGCTGCCGGTGAACTTCCTCGCCGACCTCGACATCACCGGC